>NZ_JASCOO010000063.1:0-25062 GCF_029959485.1 Stenotrophomonas sp. PS02301 | reverse complement strand
GGGGGGGGGGGGGGGGGGGGGGGGGGGGGGGGGGGGGGGGGGCGCCCCGCCCCCCCCCCCGACGCGTTGCGTCGCCCTTGTCTTCAGCGCGGCCGGAATGGCCTGGTCGGGGTGCTGCTGGCGCTGCAGGGCGAGTTCGGTGATCACCGTGCCCAGCCGCGCATCGGCCTTGTCGCCGAGTGCGTGGTCGGCGGCATCCAGCGCCTTGAGCAGCTGCACTCCCAGCTGCTGCGCCTGTTCCGGCGTGGCACTGGCCAGCGCCACCAGGGCAGGGCCTTGGTAGCCGAGCAGGTCACGATTGGCCCGGACCTCCGCGGGTGCTGCAAGAACGGCATCGAGCAGGGTGCGGGTGCGGGTGCGTTGCGCCGGTGTGGGTGTCTTGTCCGGCTTGCCGGCGCCGAGCGCCAGTAACGCGAACCGCCGCTGCAGCGCAGGCTCGGGCGCCGCCTTGGCCAGTTGCTGCAGCAATGACGCTGCATCACGATCACCGGCGAGGCGATTGGCATCCACTTCCCAGCCGTAATCGCCGAGCACGCGCCAGTCGTCGGCGCTGACGTCCCCGGGTGTGCTCAGGGCGTGCTGCAGCACCTCGCTGACGGCCGTGCGGCGGCCGGCGGCCAGGGTGAGTGCGCGGGTCAGCGCTTCACTGTCGTTGCCACCGGCCAGGCGGGTGAGCTCGTTGCGCTCGGGGTCGAGCACGATCAGCGTCGGGTAGCCGCGCACGCCGAAGCGCTCGCCCCAGGCCTGCGCGCCTTCTTCGTCGCCATCCAGATAGACGGGCACGTACTGCCGGGTCAGCGCGATGAAGGCCGGATCCTTGAACAGCGTGGCCTTGAGCTGGTTGCAGGGCGGGCACCACACCGCGCCCCAGTACAGCAGCACCGGTTTGCCGCTGTCGCGCGCCTCGGCGAAGGCGTCGTCCACGTCGCCGTGGCGCCAGGCGATTTCATCGGCCTTGGCGGTCTCGGTGGTGGCCGCTTTCGGCGCGGGGGAGGGGGCGGGGGAGCAGGCGGGCAACAGGCTGACCACGCCGAGAAGACCAAGACAAAGAACACGCCGCATCGAGAGATCCATACGTATGAGAGCGCCGCGGACGCGGCATGTGACGAGTCTAGTCAGCGGCTGCAGTGCCGGGCGGGTCACGGTCATGCCGATTGCTCATGAGGCGTAGGGCGGCCGGGCATGTGGGGCAACGTTCCGCGGCAGCGTGAGGACGCCCGCCAGGCGGCAAGTGGCAGGCAATAGCCGCCGCGTTAACGAGGCAGTGGGCACGCTGGACACCCCTGTTCCCGGAGCCGCACATGGCCCTGAATCCACTTCCTGCACCGCCGGTTCTACTCGCGGCGCTTCTGCTGGCTTTGACGGGCTGCAGCAAACCACCGGCGGATGCGCAGCGCGCCCCCACTGCGCCGGACGCCGCCTCACCAGCGGCCGCTGCAGCCGCGCCTGCCTATGCTGAAGGGGCGGGCGGCATCGCCGTTCGCCCGGTGCGCGGCGTGCAGGTGGTGCAGGATTTCCAGCGTGACTACCTCGCCTCGCCCACGTGGAAGCTGTTCGCGCCGCCTGGGAGCGTCGGTACGCCGCTGGTCGCCCTGGTGTTGGATGGCTCGGACAGTGTGACCGCCGGCGAGCTGCGGATCGGCCGCAGCGACGACGCAACGGCGGTCAAGGCCTGTCTGGAGACGCCGGCCGAAGCGACCGCGCCCGCGGCACCGGCCACGGTCGATATCGGCGGCGTGCCGTTCACCCACGCCACGGTGGGCGATGCGGCCATGAGCCATTACGTCAACGCCGAGAGCTACCGCGCAGTGCACAACGGCGCCTGTTATGCGATCGATCTGGTCGTCGCCGGCACGCGCCCGGAGGTGTATGACCCGCCGCGCACGCCGCCATTCACCCACCAAGAGGCCGCATCGCGCTTGGCGGAGGCCCTCAAGGCGGTGTACTGGCTGCCGTGATGTGTTTCAGCCCGCCCGCGATGGAAATGCAAGCATGACCTGGGCGCCGCCCAGCGGTGAACCGCCGATGGTGAGCGTGGCACGGTGCCGTCCGGCGATCTCGGCCACGATGGCCAGGCCCAGCCCGCAGCCATCCCCATGGGCATCCCCGCGCCAGAACCGCTCGGTGACACGGCTGCGCAGTGACGGATCGATCCCGGCGCCGTTGTCGTTGACGCTGAGCCGCGTCTCGCCGCGGGTGGCCTCCACGCTGACCGTGATCACGCCGTCCAGTGCGCCGTAACGCAGGGCGTTGTCGACCAGGTTGCTGATCGCCTCGCGCAGCAATTGGGGCTCGCCCATCACCATGACACCGGCATCGGGACCTTCGTAGCCGAGGTCGACGTTGGCAATCACCGCGCGGTCCATCAGCCGCTCCAGTTCATCGCGTGCGAGCTCGGCCAGATCCACCGGACGCATGGTCAGCATCGCGCCGGCGCTGTCTTCAGAGCGGCTGAGGATCAGCAGTTGGTGGGTCAGATGGCGCAGACGTGTCAATCCGCGCAGCAATCCGGCCAGCGCGTCACGCTGCGCAGCAGGATCCTGCTCGCGCAGCGCACTCTCCAGTTCGATCTGCAGCCCGGCCAGCGGCGTGCGCAGTTGGTGTGCGGCGTTGCTGATGAAGCGCTGCTGGGCGTCCTGCATCGCTGACAGGCGGCTCACCAGCTGGTTGAAGGCATCCACCGCCGGCCACAGCTCGCGTGGCGCGGCGTCGCGCGGCTCCAGCGGGGTCAGGGCATCCAGCGGTGCGCTGGCCAGCCGTCGCGCCGCGCCGTTGGTATGCCGCGCCGCCGCGCCTGTGCCGGACCACGCCAGCCACGCCGCGAGCAGCAGGATCGTGCCCTGCAGCGGAATGCTTGCCAGCAGCAGTCGATGCTCCAGCCGAAGGCGCTTGGTGCGGGTCTCGGCCACGCGGATCACAATCGGGGTGGCCGAACCCGGCGGGGTCATCGCGACCTGCACCACGCGCACGTCGCGGGCATCGATCACCGCGTCATAGTAGCTGCGCGCAGGGCTGTCATCGGCGTCCTCGGCCAGCGCGGCGGTGGCGGTCGGCAGCGCCCCGGTACCGTAGAGCCGCGTGCCATCGGCGCGGGTCACGTCGCCATATATCCGATCCACCGTGTCCCAGGTGAACATGCGCGAGACGGCGGGGGAGATCTCCATGTGGGCGGTGTCGCCGCGCACCTCGATCAACTGTGCCAGCGACATCGCCGAATCCAGCAGCCAGCGGTCGTACACCTGTTCGGCGTAATGCCGCGCCAATACGAACGCGCCCACCGCACTGGCCAGCAGCAGCACCAGCAGCGGCAGCCACAAGCGCCGCAGCAGGACGCCGCGCAGGCTGTACGGCGCATCAGCCATCACTGGCTTCCAGGCGGTAGCCAAGACCACGGAGCATGCGGATGCCGATCTTGGCATCGGCCGATTGCAGCTTGCGGCGCAGGCGGCTGATGTGGACTTCGATCACCGACAGGCTGGCCTCGTGGTCCCAGCTGTAGACCGCATCGAACAGGCGCTGCTTGGCCACGATGCGCCCCGGCTGCTGCAGCAGGATCTCCATCAGGGCCAGCTCGCGTGCGGTGAGTTCCAGCGGTTGATCACCAACACGAAGTTCGCGGGTGCCGGTATCCAGGCGCAGTGCGCCCAGCTGGCGCAGGGCAGGGGCGGTGGACTGGCGACGGGCGAGCGCACGCAGGCGCGCTTCGAGTTCGCCGAGGGCGAAGGGTTTGGCAAGGTAGTCATCGCCGCCACCATCCAAGCCGCGGATGCGGTCCTCCACGCCGTCGCGGGCGGTGAGAATCAGCACCGGCACGGTAAAGCCGTCCTGCCGCAGCCGCGCCAGCAGATCCAATCCATCGATGTCGGGCAAGGAAAGATCCAGCACCACCAGGTCATAGCTGACGCTGGCCAGCGCCGACGGCGCGGCCAGGCCACGGGCGAGATGATCGCAGGCATGACCGGCGCGGGTGAGTGCGCGCACCAGGCCATCGGCCATCGCGGCATCGTCTTCAATCAGCAGAATGCGCATTGCAAGGTTGACGCAAGGTTCGGGAAAGTTTGACGAAAGCGCTGCACCTTACCGTGTCCGCAATGAATACCACCACCCGCTGTGCCGCCCTGATGGTCGCACTTCTGATAGCGCCGGGCACCGCTTCGGCACTGACGCTGGCCCAGGCGGAACAGGCCATGGCAGCGCACAACCCGGATCTGCTCGCGGCAGCGATCGAGCTGCGCGGCACGCAGGGCGATGCCTTGAGTGCGTCGCGACGCCCCAGCCCGGAGCTGAGCGTGGGCACCTCCAAGATCAGCCGGCAGGAGGGCATCGGCCCGGGCCGATGGAAAGACAAGCGCGTGGATTCCACACTCGGCCTGGGCTGGACCTGGGAGCGCGGTGGCAAGCGCGGTTGGCGCATGCGTCAGGCCGACGCCTTGGTCGAGGCGGCCAACCTCAGCCTGCTCGACGGACGACGCCAACAGCAGGTCGCGCTCACCGAGGCGTACTTCGGGTTGAAGGCTGCGCAGGAACTGCAACGCATCGCGGCGGAGGACCGGCGCGCGTCGGCGGAGAGCCTGGCCGCAGCGGACAAGCAGGTGGCGACCGGCGCCATGGCCCCGATCGAGCGCTCGCGATTGGCGGTGGATGACCTCAAGGTGGCCGATGCCGCCCGTGAGGCCGAGCGTGGCCTTCGCGAGGCACGGCATGCGCTTGCGCTGCTGCTGGGCAATGACATCGATGCTGCGCTCAGCGCCGACGATGCGTGGCCGCGCGCGGGCTCGAGCGCGACACCCGCGACACCCGCACCGACCGCATTGGAGGATCGCGTTGATCTGCGAGCTGCCCAAGCGCGGGTGATCGCGGCGGACGCGGCACGTGCACTGGCACGCAGTGAACGCCGGCGCGACGTGCAGTTCGGCATCGAAGCCGAGCGCGAGCCCGCCGATATCGGCGGGGTGACCTGGGGCGTTTCGATGAGCGTACCGCTGGGCGGTGCCAAGCGCTGGCGGGGCGAGCAGCAACGAGCGGAGGCGGACTACGAGGCCGCCGTCCTGGAACGGCAGCAGTTGCGGCGTGCAGCCACCGCCGAACTGGATCAGCTGCAGCACGCACTGGCCGCCGCCGCACAACGCCGCACCGAGTACGAACAGCTGCAGGGACCGGCGGCCAGGCAAAGCCTGGACGGCCTGGAACTGGCCTATCGCCGCGGCGCTGCCACCTTGACCGATCTGCTGGACGCACGGCGCAGCTGGCGCGAGTTCGAATCCGATCTGATCGATGCGCGGTTGGCGCATGCCTCCGCCCTGGCGCGCTGGAACGCCGCCGTTACTGCTTCCGAAGGACTCCCCCGATGATGTACTCCCGCACCGCCGGCTCGGCCCGGCTGCTTTCGCTGCTCGTGGCCGCCGTGCTGGCCGGTGGCTGCGCGCGCGACGCCGGACCTGTGGCCGTGCCGGCCCCGACGGTCGAGGGGGCCACCATCCGCTTCGCTGCCGACAGCCCGCAACTGAAGGTGCTGCGAAGCGAAGAAGTGACCGATGGCTCGGCCTCGGTCCTGCAGCTGCCGGCGCGCATTACCTGGGATGACACGCGTTCCAGCATGCTGCGCTCGCCGCTGCCGGGCCAGGTGGCGCGTATCGAGGCGGCGCCCGGCCAGAAGATCAAGGCCGGCCAGGTGCTGGCGTGGGTGACCTCGCCTGAGTTCGGGCAGGTGCAGGCCGAGGGCGCACGTGGCGCCGCCGAGCTGCGTCAGGCACGCAACGAACTGGCCCGCGTCCGCGAACTGCACGAGGCCGGCGTCGCCTCGGGGCGCGAACTGGACGAAGCCGAATCCGCGCTGGCGGCCAACGAGGCCGAGCATGCCCGCCTGCAGGCGCTGACGCGTGGTTTTGGCAGCAGCCGCAGCATCGACCAGCGCATGCCGCTACGCTCGCCGATCGACGGCATCCTGGTCGAGCGTCGGATGAGCCCGGGCATGAGCGTGTCGCCGGAGGCCGAGCTGCCGCTGGCGGTGGTGAGCGATCCAGACCGGCTGTGGCTGATCGTCGATGTTCCCGAGGCGCTTGCGGGGCGCCTCAAGCCAGGGATGGCCGTGAGCCTCACGCCGGGCCAAGGCGAAGCAGCGCACGCCGTACTCGGCCATGTCGATGACTACATCGACACCGAGCGCCACGTGGTGCAGGCGCGTGCAGAGCTGGACAACCGTGAGCGCCGCTTCAAGGCGGGTCAGTACGTACGGGCTGCGATCACGGTGCCGATGGACGGTGGCGTATCGCTGCCGGAGGGGGCAGTGCTGCTGCTCGGGCGTGAGCAGGTGGTGTTCGTCGACGAGGGCAAGGGCCGGTTCGCGCGGCGCTCCGTGCAGGCCGAGGAGTTGGGCCAAGGGCGCTTGTGGGTGGGGCAGGGGCTGGCCGCCGGCGCGCGCGTGGTTGTGGACGGCGGTCTGCTGCTGCAGCAGGTGCTCGATCAAAACGTTGGCAGCGCTGAGTCACCCGCCGGTGGTGCGGCGGCAGCCAAGGCTGCCCCATGATCGATCGTCTGATTGCGTACTGCCTGCGTCAGCCGTTGATGGTGATGCTGGCGCTGCTGATCTTCATCGGCGCCTCGTTCGCCGCGTTCCGCGAGCTGCCGGTGGAAGCCTTCCCGGACGTCTCCGATACCCAGGTCACCGTGGTGACGCTGCACCCTGGGCGCGCGGCCGAAGAAGTTGAGCGCGAAGTCACGATGCCGCTGGAGGTGGCGCTGTCCGGTATCCCGCACTCGGTGCGCGTGTTCTCGCACACCCAGTTCGGGCTGTCGATGATCATCCTGACCTTCGATGACGGCGCCGACGACTATTTCGCGCGCGCCCAGGTAATGGAGCGCCTGCAGGGGGTGGACCTGCCCGACGGTGTGCAGCCGGAGATGGAGGCGATGAGTTCGGCGGTGGGCGAGATCTACCGCTATGTCCTGCACGCGCCACACATGAGCTCCACTGAGCTGCGCACCGTGCAGGAATGGGTCATGGAGCGGCGCCTGCGTACGGTGCCGGGCGTGGCCGACGTGGTCAGTTTTGGCGGCTATGCACGGACCTTCCAGGTGGAGCCGGACCTGGGCAAGCTGCGTGACCGCGGGATCAGCCTGGAGGAATTTGCCGAGGCGCTGGAGCGGGGTAGTGCGAACGCCGGCGGCGGCTATGTAGAACGTGGGCAGCAGCAGTATCTGATCCGTGGTGTTGGGCTGATGCGTTCGCCGGCCGATATCGGCACCGTTGTGGTGGGGGAGCGGCAAGGCACACCGGTGCTGGTGCGCGACCTCGCCCGCATCGTCGATACCGGCCTGCCGCGGCAGGGCCTGGTTGGCCAGGATGACAACGACGACGCCGTGTTCGGCATGGTGCTGATGCGCAAGGGCGAGAACCCGTCCCTGGTGCTGGATGCCTTGCATGCGCGCGTGGCCGAGATCGAGGCCACTCACCTGCCGGACGGGGTCACGCTTGAACCGTTCTACGACCGTTCCTGGCTGGTCTCGACCACCCTGAAGACGGTGTTCCGCAACCTGGTGGAGGGTGCGGTGCTGGTGTTCCTGGTGCTGTGGCTGTTCCTCTACAACGCCCGTGCGGCGTTGATCGTGGCAGCGATGATGCCGCTGGCCTTGCTGTCGACCTTCCTCGGCCTGCACCTGTGGGGCGTGCCGGCCAATCTGCTCTCACTGGGCGCGATGGACTTCGGCATCATCATCGATGGTGCGGTGATCGTGACCGAGCACATCGTCTCGCGCATGTCGAAGATGCCGCCCGGCAGCACCCGGCGCGAGCGCATGGCGACGGTGTTGTCAGCCGCGTCGGAGGTGGGGCGGCCGACCTTCTTCTCGATGCTGATCATCATCGCCGCGCACATCCCGATCTTTACCCTGCAGCGCCAGGAAGGCCGGATGTTCGCCCCCATGGCCTATTCGGTGACGTCGGCGCTGATCGGCGCACTGATCCTTGCCCTGACCGTGGTGCCGCTGCTGTGCTTCTGGTGGCTGCGGCGCGAGCGGTTGAAAGGCGAGAACCCGGTGATGAACCGGCTGGTCGGCTGGTACCGCCCGTGGCTGGAGGGGGCGATGGCGCGGCCCCGTGCGGTGGTGCTTGCGGCAGTGGCCATGTTGGTGGTGACGCTGGCGTTGGGCACGCGGTTGGGGTCGGAATTCCTGCCCGAACTGGACGAAGGCTCGATCTGGCTGACCGCCACACTCGACCCCAGCACCAGCCTGGCCGAGGCGCAGGCCCAATCCCGGCGCATCCGTGACCTGGTGCGGACCCTGCCCGAGGTTTCGACGGTGGTGGCCAAGCTGGGTCGCCCCGAGGATGGCTCCGATGCCAAGGGCGCCAACCAGATCGAAGCGCTGGTTGCGCTCAGGCCCGAGTCCGAGTGGACCCGAAAGATCGACAAGCGCGAGCTGGTGGCGCAGATGCAGCGCATTCTGGAAGCGCGTATTCCCGGCCCCGAGTTCTCGATCTCCCAGCCGGTGCGCGACAACATCCTGGAGAGTATTTCCCAAATCAAGGGCCAGGTGGTGATCAAGGTCAGTGGCGAGGATCTGGACGTGCTGACCGGCCAGGCCCAGGCGATCCTGGCGCAGGTGAAGGGCGTGGACGGCGTGGAGAGCGCTTTCATCGACCGCGACGGCAGCCTGCCGCAGCTGCGCATCGATATCGATCGCGACCGCGCGGCGCGCTACGGCCTCAACGTGCAGGATATCGATGCCGTGATCGAGACCGCCATCGGCGGCCGCGAGGTCGGCCAACTGTGGGAGGGCGAGCGCCAGTTCCCGATCAGCCTGCGCCTGTCCGATGCCGACCGCGATCTGCAGCGCCTGCGCACCGTGCCGGTGGGGACGGCCTCAGGCCAGACAGTGACGCTGGGCGATGTAGCGGACTTCAACATGGCCAGCGGCGCGATCAACATCTCGCGTGAGAACGCCCAGCGCGTCAAAGCCGTGAGCATCTTCATCGCCGGCCGCGACATGGGCAGCGTCGTTGCCGATATGCGCAAGCAGGTGGATGCCACCATTCAATTGCCAGAAGGCTACCGCATCGACTGGTCCGGCGAGTTCGAGAACCAGCAGCGCGCCATGGCTCGCCTGGGCTGGGTGGTGCCCCTGTCGGTGCTGATCATCTTCGTGCTGCTGTTTGATGCCTTCAAGGACGTCACCAGCGCCGCGCTGATCCTGGCCAACGTTCCGCTGGCGATGATCGGCGGCATCCTGGCGCTGCTGCTGACCGGGATTCCGTTGTCGGTGTCGGCGGCGATCGGCTTCATTGCGTTGTTCGGGCAAGCGGTGCTCAACGGCGTGATCATGCTGACGCGCTTCGGGCAATTGCGCGAGCAGGGCATGGTGCTCTACGACGCCGTGGTGCAGGGCGCACTGCAGCGCCTGCGCACGGTGCTGATGACGGCGCTGTTGGCGATGTTCGGGTTGCTGCCGATGGCGACGTCGCATGCGATTGGCGCTGAGACCCAGAAGCCGCTGGCGGTGGTGGTGATTGGCGGGCTGCTCTCGGCGATGTTGCTAACCCTGCTGGTACTGCCGACGCTGTACTACTGGGTGCATCGCCGGCGGGAGCAGCGGCGGGGCGGGGTGGGGGCGGAGGCCGAAGCGGTGTAAAAGGCGCTGGCCGGCTGGCTGGGTAGGGCGCGGAGGCGTCGTTGCCCGGCCGGCGGTATGATCTGCGATCGCACGGAGAGCGGAGCTGATCAGGAATGGAGATGACCACGAACGCCGCAGCGCCTGGCGCACCTGAACCACGCGAAGCTTCTGCCCCTGGAATGGAGCTCAGTTTCTCCTGGTTACACGACAACGTTGCGGCCTACGTTGCCCGTCGCCGGGAGGCGAAGCCGTCGCGCGTGGAGCGCGCCTCCCTCTGGATCGGCTTGGGTGCGGCAGGCGTGGGGCTGCTCGCCGCTGCGTTGAGCCCACGCTTCATCGCTCCGCAGCCAGCGGCAATCACGTCATCCATCTGTCTGGTGGTAGAGCTGGCGGGGTTTGCCGTCCATCTGATCCTCACGGCAAAGCGTGAACTACCCCAGCTTCTCAGACTGCGGCGCTCGCACGCAGTAGAAATGGATGTCGATTTCGCCTACTGGCGCCGCCTTGTGGGTCAACTTCGGGCGTTCCCGAGCGAGCACTGCGAGGAAATGCTGCGATTCTCGAGTGGACTGCGCCAGCGCATGGATGAGCGCATGGGGTTTGCGTTTGGAGGTATTCAACGTCTCGGCATCTTCCCGGTCCTGGTTGCGCTCTATCTACAGTTCCGCAACTGGACCTGGGGAGACTGGGCTACAGCGTTCGATGTGAATCCAGTTGCGGGCCTGATCATCTGGATGATGGTGCTGCTTTACGCGGCTGGCTGGATGTTGATCGGGCTTCGAACCCGGCTGGATACGTACGTCAGCCTGCTTGAAGCTGCACTGCAGAAGCGGTGACGAAGCCATCACTCTCCTGGCTCGCCCGGCGGCACGCTTTCATCGCGTTCGTGCCATGGCGGCAACTCCAGCCCATGGCCCTTGAGCATGGCCTGTATACACGCACGCGCATGGTCCCTCTCCGCATTCGCGCATTGGTCGAGAATCTCGCCAGTCAGCTGTTCAAACTGCGGCCAGAACTGCGCCGGGTGGCGCACGCGCGCCACCCAGTGGTCCAGCTTGTCGGCCAGGGCATCGAGCTGCACCTGTATGTCGGGACGAACGTTCATCCCGGAGGTGCACCCAGATCAAGCGCGACACGGTAGTAATGACCGTCGTCGCGGAGCAGGACGTTGAGGTCCGGCTGCAGGACGTCATCCACATGCAGCGTCGGCTGGCCCTGCGCCGTGCGGGTCACCACGAACTCATACAGGCTGCGCCCGAAGCGGTAGCTCAGTTCGAAGGACGGCCAGTGATCGGGCAGGCACGGTTCAAGCGACAGACGATCGCCGTCGCGACGGATGCCGAGCAGGGATTCCACCAGCAGGCGATACATCCAGCCGGCCGAGCCGGTGTACCACGTCCAGCCGCCACGCCCGACATGCGGCGACACGGCGTAGACATCGGCGGCCAACACATAGGGTTCGACGCGGTAGGTCTGGACCGCCGCCGGGTCCAGTGCGTGGTTGAGGGGGTTGATCATGCCGGCCAGCTCCCACGCACGTACCGCATCGCCCTGCTGTGCGAATGCCATCGCCGCCCACACCGCCGCGTGGGTGTACTGGCCGCCATTCTCGCGCACGCCGGGTACGTAACCCCGAATGTAACCGGGGTCCTCCGTGGTCTGGTCGAAGGGCGGGTCGAGGAGCTGGATCAGCTTGGCGTCCTTTCGCACCAGATGCGTGTACAGCGAATCCAGTGCTTGGCTGGCACGCTCAGGCGCGGCAACGCCCGACAGCACCGACCAGCTCTGGGAGATCGAGTCGATGCGGCATTCCTGGTTTTGTGACGAGCCCAACATGGCGCCGTTGTCGAACCAGGCACGGCGATACCATGCCCCGTCCCAGGCATGCTGCTCCAGGTTCTGACGCAGGCGTTCGGCCTGTTCTTCGCACCATTGCGCACGGGCGGCATCGCCGCGCGCGTTGGCCAGCCCGACGAAGCGGCGAAGCGTGTCATGCAGGAAGAACCCGAGCCAGACACTTTCACCGCGCTGTTGGTCGCCGACGCGGTTCATGCCGTCGTTCCAATCGCCGCTGCCCATCAACGGAAGCCCGCGTTCGCCGAGCAGCCGGCACCCGCGTTCCAGCGCGACGACGCAGTGCGCATAGAGTGTGCCGCGCTGTGCCGAAAGGGTGGGCATGTCGTAGTAGCCTTCCTCTTCCGGGGTCACCGCGCGCCCCTCGATGTAGCCGACCACTTCGTTCAGCACGCTGGCGTCGCCGGTGACCTCCAGGTAGCGGCATGCGCCCTGGGGCAACCACAGATAATCGTCCGAGCAGCGGGTGCGCACGCCGCGACCTTGCGGCGGGTGCCACCAGTGCATCACATCGCCTTCGGTGAACTGGTGTGCCGCGCAGAGCAGCAGGTGTTCGCGGGTCAGGTCCGGGCGCGCGTGTACGAGGGCGAGCGCGTCCTGCAGCTGGTCACGGAAGCCGAACGCGCCGCCGGATTGATAGTAGCCACTGCGTGCCAGGTAGCGGCAGCCCAAGGTCTGGTAGACCAGCCAGCCATTGGCCAGTGCGTCGAACGCCGGGTCCGGCGTGCGGACCTGCACCGTGGCCAGGACGTTGCGCCAGTGGATGCGCACGGCGTCCAGCGCATCGATGGCTTCCTGGTTGCCCTGGCGGCTTCGTGCCAACGCCAGCGTTTCCTCGCGGTCGCGCCCCGCGCCAAGGCGGAACGTGGTTTCACTGCGGTCGCCCGGCGCCAGCTCCAGCGGCACCTGGATCGCCGCGCAGGGATCCATGCCCGCACCGGCCCGTGCATCCAGACGCTCGCGACGCAGCGCCGCAGGTGCGTGCAGGCCACCGTTGCGGCCGATGAACTCCAGGCGATCACAGGTCCAGCCGCAGCCCTCGGCATCGGTGTCGAAGAAGGCCATCCGGCCGCCGAACTCGGTGCTGTAACTGTTGCGCGCCATCAGCGCCCCGGTCTGCGGGTCGCGTTCGGTGACCACATGCATGCGCGACTTCGGGCGCAGGTCACCCATGACCCATTCCACGTAGCCGATGGCCGACAGCCGCCGTGGCCGGCCCGAGAGGTTGTGCAACCGCAGGACCGAGAACTTCAGCGGGGCGGTGACGTCGACGAACACCCACAACTCACTGACGATGCCGTCATCGATGTGCTCGTAGACGGTGTAGCCGAATCCATGGCGCGTCCGGTACGCCCCGGTGCCCCGGCACGGCAGCGGCATCGGCGACCAGACACGGCCAGTGTCCTCGTCGCGCACGTAGAAGGCTTCGCCGCCGGTGTCGGACACCGGATCGTTGAGCCAGGGCGTCAAGCGGAATTCATGTGCATTTTCGAACCACGTATAGCCCGGTGCGCTCTCGCTGACGACCGTGCCCAGACGGGCGTTCGCGATCACGTTCGCCCACGGCGCCGGGGTCGGGGCACCCTCGCGCACCACCACCACGTATTCGCGGCCGTCCTCGCTGAAACTGCCGGTGCCGTTGTCGAACAGGCCGGCGCCGCGGTACGGAAGGAACGGCCACGGGTCGTCCACCTCTTCGTCGTGCTCAACGCCCGGGGGCCGTCCGGGTTCGGGCCCGGGGTCGGCGACGATGGCCAGCCCGGGCGTCTCTTCCATAGCCAGGGCCAGCTCCTGCTGCTCCGCCTGCGGCACCAGGGCCGGAATCCGTCGCACAGGCAGCGGCTGGCGCCCCACCTGCGCCGCCAGCGTGCCGTCCTCGTCGCTGAGCACCACCCGTGCCACGGCCTGCAGCAGAACGCGGTCCTCGTGGCTCATGTTCTGCACCGGCCGCACGAAAATGCCGCCGGGGCGATCGAGCAGGCCGGTCTCCGAACTGGCCGCCACCATGCCCAGGATCTGGTCCTGCAGTTCCTGCCGATAGCCGGCCTTGCTGTCGTTCCAGATGACCAGGTCGGTGTTGAGTCCCTTCTGGCGCCAATACGCATGCGCCTGCACCAGCTGCCTGACCAGTTCTATGTTCTCCGCGTCGGTGACTTTGAGCAGGACGATGGGGAGGTCGCCCGAGATGGCATGGCCCCACAGCCCGGATTGTCCGCGCTGGTTCTGCTGCAGGACGGCGTCGCCCGCGCGCAGCAGCGGATTGGCATACAGCACGTGGCTGGCCAGGCGCTCGTACAACGATGCCTCGGCCTGGCTGGCGTTGATCTGCCGGCGCACCACCTGGCTGTGTGTCCAGGACAGGTCGAAGACACGGTCCGCCAGGCGACGATCACGGTATTTGTCGACCATCGCCTCGCACCCGGAGCGGTCGGCGCCAATGCCATACACCATGTCCAGCTGCACGGTCTGCTCGGGCTCCAGCACCACCCGCACGCGGATGGCCACGATCGGGTCGAGCACCGAGCCGTCCGTGCCGGAGAGGTCGGTATCGGTGGTCAACGCCTGTGGCGTCCGCGGCGTGTTGCCACGGCCCAGGAAGCGCGCACGGTCGGTTTCGTACGAGATCGATACCACCTCGGCGTCATGCACGGCGACCAGATGGAACATCCACGGTGGCACTTCGTCGTGCGAACGTGGCCGGCGCGTGCAGAGCACGGCCTGCTTGGCTGCCAGGATCTCGCTCTGTACGAAGAGGTTGCTGAAGGCCGGGTGCGCATCGTCGGAGGCTGCGGGCGCCAGCACCACTTCGGCATAGGTGGTGATCTCCACCGTGCGCTGGCGACGGCCGCGGTTGGTCAGGCGCAGGCGCCTGAGCTCGATGTCGTCCTCGGCGGAAATGGCGACCTGCAGATGACTCTCGCAGCCGCGGCGGGCACCACGGAACTCTGCCTTGGCGTCGGAGAAGATCGCCTCGTAATGGTCCAGCGGCACGCAGGTGGGCTGGTAGGCGGCAGACCAGAACTCGCCGCTGTCCACGTCGCGCAGGTAGCAGAACGTGCCCCAGGCATCGGTGGTGCCGTCTTCGCGCCAGCGGGTGAGTGACAGGTCGCCGTGGCGGCTGTACCCGCCGCCGGCATGGGTCAGCATCCCGTGGTAGCGCCCATTGGAGAGCAACTGCACTTCCGGGCGCGGGCCAGCCGGGTCGCGCAGGACGCGCAGGGAGGTCTCGTGCTCGGCCATGGCCGAGTGCTCGCCCAGGGCTTCGACCTCATGCGGATGGAACACGCCGATGCGCGGGATGCGTTCCTGCAGCAGCAGCAAGGTGGCCTGGAACTCGGTATCGGCAACGAAACGGCGCTGCATCGGCTGGTCGCGCAACAGGTAATCCAGCGACAGCAGGCCCATACCCTGGTGGTGGGCCATGAACGAGCGCAGCAGCACGTGATCCTGCCCCGGCGGTAGCCGGGCGGGGGTGTAGTCGATCGCTTCGTACATGCCAAAGCGCCCGGAGAACCCCAACCCTTCGAGTGCCTGGAGGTTCTGGCACGCCGCCTCTGGCGCCACCATCAGCGCCATCATGCTGGCATAGGGCGCGATGACCCGATCCTGACCGAGGCCGCGCTTGAGCCCCAACCCGGGCACGCCGAACGCGCGGTACTGGTAGTTCAGGCGGGCATCGACCGCGTTATAGCCGGACTCGGACACGCCCCACGGCAGGTTCAAGGTACGGCCGTAGACGATCTGTGCCTCGACCGCATGCCGCGCAGTCTGGTCGAGCAGCGTATCCGGATAGCTGGGCATCACCAGCTGCGGCATGAGGTACTCGAACATCGAGCCACTCCACGACAACAGCGTCGGGGTGCCGTTGACCTCGGTGAGCATCCGCCCGAGCGCGAACCAGCTCTCCTGTGACAACTGGCCCTGGGCGATGGCGACGAAGGCGCACAGCCGCGCTTCGGACGCCAGCAAGTCGTAGAAGCTGTTGTCGAGGCGATGGTCGTCGACGTTGTAGCCGATCGAGAGCAGGTTGCGGGTGCGGTAGAACAGGAACCCGTATTCCATCAGCGAGAACTGCCCGGCGCGGTGCGCCAGCGCCTGCAGCTGCTCGATGCGCGCGCGCGCGTCCGCACCGGCGGAACCGGGCAGGGCGGCCAGCTGGCGCAGGCTGGGCACCGGCGCCTCATCGTCCGCGCCGGCATCGGCCGGGAGGTTGGCAAGTGTTGCGTGGGCGGCATGGCATTCGGCAGCGAACAGGGCCGGCCAGTGCAGCGCACCTTCCTCGGGCGACTCCGGTGCCGGCCATTGCGCCAGTACGGCGTCGGCCAGACCGGCCAGCTCCTGCAACCGGGCGAGCAGCTGCGCCGTGCCACGGGGTGGATCGGTACGCGTTGAGGCCAGGCGCTGGCGAAGGTGGTTGAGTGCCTCGCCCAGTGGCGCGTCAGCAGGGCGATAGCGATGCCGTTCTTCTTCCAGCACGCCGAGCGTATCGGCCAGGCCGTCGAAGGTATGTGGCGCCAGCACTGGCGCATCCACCAGCGCGAGGAGGCCTTGGCGCAGCGTCAGCAGGTGGCCGGCCAGGTTGCCGCTGTCCACGGTGGAGACGTAGCGCGGCTGCAGCGGCGCCAGGGTTTCGGTGTCGTACCAGTTCAGGAAGTGGCCGCGGTGTCGCGGCAGCTGGTCCAGCGTATCGAACGTGAGCGCGGTACGTTCCGCGACTGCGCCCTGCTGCAGCCAGCCGAAATCCCACGCAGACAGATTGGCCAGCAGCGACAGGCCGATGTTGGTCGGCGAGGTGCGCCGCGCCACCACCAGGGTTGGATGCTCCTGGATGTTATCTGGCGGCAGCCAATGATCCTGCTCGCGCACCCACGCCTGGAAGAACGACCAGGTGCGCCGCGCCAGCCGGCCCAGGAATGCCCGATGTGTCACGGAAAGTTCGGCCACGCTTGCGGCCGGCGGCCGGCCCAGCCACGCCATCAAGGCGGGGGCGAAGACCCACGCCAACAGCAGGGGCAGGGCGACAGGCAGCGCCTGCGGAGCCACGCTGGCCACAACGGCCGCCAGCGCAATTGCCAGCAACGATGCCGGCGCCATCACCCGCCATTCCGCGCCGCGGTCGCTGCCGAGGCGGCGTTCGACTTCGCTGGAGGGGTTCCATTGCAGCAGGTGGCGGCGGGTGACGGTCATGCGCCAGAGCGTGCGCAGCACCGCCCCACCGGCCAGCAACGCTTCGTAGGGCAGACACGCGACCTGGGTGGCCGCGCGCAGCAACGACTGCAGCGTGCCGCGCCCGACCATGATGTAGTGCGCTTCCAGCGGGGTGTCGTCCGGAACGCTCAGCGCATCGCGCAGCATGCCGATCAACGGCGGCGCGAACCACAGTGCCAGCACCCATGCCGTCCACGCAGCCGGGCTTTCGGCATACAGCCAACCCGCCACCAGCAAGGCCAAGGCAGCGATCGGCACCAGGCTCCGGCGCAGGTTGTCCAGCAACTTGCCGCGCGACAGCAGGCTGAGCCGGTTGCGTTCCCAGCCCGATCCCGGGCGCGGTGTCCACGGCATCAACCAGGGCAGCAGCTGCCAGTCGCCGCGGATCCAACGCGCACGGCGCTTGGCATCGGCGGCGTAGCGTTCGGGATAGTCCTCGTACAGGCGCACATCGCTGACCAGGCCGGCGCGTGCATAGCAGCCTTCCAGCAGATCGTGGCTGAGGATGCGGTTCTCGGGCAGGCGGCCTTCGAGCGCATGCTCGAACGCTTCGACGTCATAAATGCCCTTGCCGACGAACGAGCCTTCGTCGAACAGGTCCTGGTAGACATCCGAGACCATGCGGGAGTACGGATCGATGCCGGGCTCGCTGCCGAACATCCTGGCAAACCGCGAGGTGCGGCGCGTGCCGAGACTGGTGCCGACGCTGGGCTGCAGGATGCCGTAGCCCTCCACTACGCGTCGCAGCGCAGGATCGAAGCGCGGGCGGTTGAGCGGGTGCGCCAGGGTGGCGACGAAGGCGCGTGCGGCATCCCGCGGAAGCTGCGTGTCCGAATCCAGGGTGATGACGTAGCGGACACCGATCAGGGCCGCCGTGTCACCGACGGTGCGCATGAACGCGGCCGCATTGCCCTGGCGGAGCAGGGCATTGAGGGCTGCCAGCTTGCCGCGCTTGCGCTCGTGCCCCATCCACACCCCTTCGCCCGGGTTCCATTGCCTGGGGCGGTGCAGCAGGTAGAAGCGATCGCCGCGCTCGGCCGCGTAACGACTGTTCAATTCCTCGATGCGCTCCACGGCATGCGCGAGCAGGGTGTCGTCCGTCGGCGTCTCGGCGGCCGCGGCGTCGAGAAAGTCCGTCAGCAGCACAAAGCGCAGCTGAGGATCGCGGTTGGCCAGGAAGCGGACCTCCAGCGCTTCGGTCAGGACATCGATGCCGTCGATGCTGGAGAGCATGGACGGCACCGCAACCACGGTGGAGCAGGCGGCAGGAATACCCTCGCTGAAATCGAGCTTGGGCAGCGGCCTGGGCGTGACCAGTACCGTCGCCGTCCAGTTCACCAGGACGATGCCCAGCTCGCTGAATACCAGCAGCCCGAACAGCGCGGCCAGCCACACGGGCACCGCGCCACTGCCCGAGGCCAGCAGGCCAGCGGTCGCCACCACCGCCAGCAGGGCGATCGGCAGCAGGTACAGGGCAAGCGGCACGCGATGCGCCAGTCGCCTGGCCTTGCGGTGGCGGGGTGCCGCCTCGGCCACGGCATCAACGGTGGCCGTGGCGCCTTCGCCCACGAGCCAATAGCCCACATGCGTACGTGGCCCATCGTGCGGCGCAGCCGCGCGTGCCAGATCCAGCGCGATGGTCGCAACGCGTTCTTCCGCAACGCGGCTGCCGCGCGCGATCTTCTCCACGACATGGCGATAGGCATCGCGGGTGCCGAAATCCATCTGCGGATAGACGGCCATCGGGTCTTCCCGCAGCCGCTGCTCGACCACACTCATGTCTTCGACAAAGGTGCGCCAATCCATGGTGGAGAGGAATCGCAGGCTGCCGATGCTGTTGCCGATGGAGACCTGATCGGCCGCCTGCTGCTGCCCCTCGGCGGCGACCAGTTCGTCGATGCGCTGCCCAGCCGCCGCGGCCCACTGTTCCAGCCAGGCGACGGGCATGGCCCACGCGCCGCCGCGCCCCTGCAGCGACCGGGTCAGCTCGGCGATGAAGGCGCCAGTCAAGGGTGGCTCGGAGCGTGCCATGTCCGCCACCACGAGCACGACATCGGTCGGGGTGTCGGACGCCGCGCGATTGAGACTGTCCGCCCATTGGGCAGCCAGGCCACGGTCCGTCCCGTCGCGCATCACCCGCGCCGCCATGCGCCGCAGATTCTCCAGCAGGGCCAGGCGCAGCATGATCGGAACGGCCCACAGTTCGCCCAGGCTCAGCGGCGCGAGCGACTGGTACGAGGCGATGAAGCGGCCCAGCGTATCCCCATCAATGCGGCCATCGCCGTGCGCGATCGCCTGCATCGACAGCTCATACACGCGCGGCAACCCGGCCGAGGGGCCGGCGACCAGCGAAGGCAACTGCCGGCTGTAGCCGCGCGGCAGGTGGCGTCGCGCGGTCTGGATCTGTTCTTCGATCAGGTAGTAGTTGTCGAGCAGCCATTCCCCGGCCGGGGTCACCGGCCGCTGTTCGCGCACTACGTTGCTGAGCAACGTGTTGGCATCTTCCAGGACACGTTCGTTGGCCTGCAGGCGATCGAGCAGGCGCTCTGCGCCAGGTCGCATCCGCACCCGATGCTGGCGCGCCAGTGCGCGGCCGTACACCTCCATCTGTTCAACGCTGTACAGCGCGGCACGCAGGGGGACCTCGGTGGCTTCAATGGCCGGAACCGAGGCCTGGCGCTCACGCCAGCGCCAACGGACAAGACGACGCAGGCGGAGCCAACGACCAAAAAGACGACGAAAGTGGGGCATGGTTTACCGAGGGGGGCAGGTCGCGGCCTTCATAGTTGCATTCGGGGTGGCGTGGTAGTTGTGAAGGTCGGGTGGGGTTGGCGGGGTTGGTCGGAGCCATGACACGCCGACGCCGCGCACGCATGGGCTTATTCGTAGTGCGGAATAACCGGCGCAAGGCGCCCATTATCCTCACGTGGAAGTGATGCCCATCTGCTCAGCGCAAGGAGCGTGGCCTGCTATTGATGCGATGGCTGTCGGACGCCCAAAACCAGCATTGGTTCGGACTACCAATATCGCTACTGGCAAGACAGTATTGCCAACGCGAGTTTCAATGATGTATACAAGCTGAACCTCGGTAATTCTGCCGGGGCAAACAAAGGAATGACGAATGGACGCACTGACTATTGGCTTGCAGGCTCTTGAAGCAGCAATGCATGCAGGGACCGTTGTTGTCGGCAGCATTGACCAGCTGGCGCAGGCCGTGACGCCTATGGCGGGGCCGGAGCTTCCGGAGGCGACGTGCGATATCAGTGAGTGCACCTGGTAATCAGCACCTTGGCTCCCGGCCCATGGCTGGGAGCCTCTGCGCGTTAAAGGCGTAGTACCAGTAGTACCAAATGCGAAGGAGCGCACTTTATGGAGTTGATTCGGTCGCTGACCATGTCCGGCGCAAGCGGCGAGCCGGTGTTGATAGTGCTTCCGAGCACTGAGATTGCGATCAATGAAGCAGTGCAGTACGCCCAAATCCATGAGATGGCTATCATTGGCGAGGCGCGGCTGGTGCCCTCAGCCATGCGCCCTGCAACGTATTTTGCTAGCTGCAGTGAGGCACGCAACGCTGGGCGGCGGCCGGCCAGCGCATTCCTCTTCACCGATCAGTTCGTCGATGCGCCTGAGAGCAGCCTTCTGGTAGGTGCCGGTGACCGCACTGAGTATCTAGGCACCACCGAGCTGATCGCTCTTGGCAGCTACGGTCTCCAGCTGCAGATCTGGACCGAGCAGGGCTTTCGCCTGATCGCTGGAGATGCTGCCACTTCGTTTGACGGCGTGGTACTCGCGCTGCAAGCGTATTACATCGCTTGCGACAGACTCGGTACCGCATGGCTTGTGCGCACACGACAGGAGCGGCGACGGCCAGAGGTGCGTCGGGCTAATGCTGTGCGTCGTATCCGCGGATACGAATCTTCGCTGATGCAGGAACTCGGTGGCGCGCCCATGTCCAACGCTGCTCATGGCCTTCTGCAGCGCTTGGGAGTATTGCGAACTGAGCTGTTGCGCTCGAGCAAGGAGATGGGCCCATGACCCCCACTCTCGCACGCATCCTGGCGCGCGCAACGCGCTGTCTTCGTTGGACAGACCGCAGATTGATCTGGGTCGAGTCCCTCTTGGAAAGCCGACTGGGCGATATTGAGATTGATAGACTCCGACAGGCGTGCAAAGAGTCCGGCGAGAACCTGGGGCGCTTCTATCACTGGAAAGTCGAGCAACTCGCATTGATCAGCTGTATGCGCGGCCTGAGTCGAGATGAATTCCTCAGACTGGTGTCCGCTGCAGACTGCAGCGATTACAGGCCACTTGACGATTCGCTGGCAGATGACGGACGCGGATTGGTGCTCGCAATCCCACATCATGGTCACTTCGTGCTCTCCATCATTGCCGCTGCGGAACGGCTTCGACAGAACCGCAGGGTCAGCATCTTCTACGAATCCCCTGCGGCTCAGAGCAGCAACGCCATTTTTGATGCGGCACACGGCTGTTTGTTTGGAGAGGGGGGGGCGGTATCCATCATTCACAACACACGCGCAGGATTAATCCAGGCAATTCGAGAGCTGCGGGCCGGACAGGTGGTGATCATCATGCCTGACGTCTACAGAAACCAGGAAGAGACGTGGCAGATTCCGTTTTGCGGGGGACACCGCAATGCAATGTTGGGCACTGCTGTCCTGTCCCGCCGTACCGGAGCAAAGGTCGTTCCGATGGTGTCGAGAGTCGGGGCGTCACTGTTTGACTTCGCGACCCAATTTGGCACGCTTCCGATGCCAGTGGATCCTCCGTCGGATCCCGTCACCGAGGTTTATTCGGACTACACCGTAACGGCAGCGATCTTTGCGTCAATGGAAATGGCGATGCTAGACCAGCTCTACGCATGGCAGTACACGCGGGGCCATCGTCGTGGGGTACATCAGCAGCATGGATCCAGCCCGAACCTGACCGAGCTTCTGGCACTTGGCGAACTGATGCTTCACGACCCCAGGCTCCAGCCGAGTCCCACTGCTGCCTTTTCACTCACCACTTGACGGCGAACACGGGCGATCAGGAAAGTGTCCGCAATTCGGCCGGAGGGGCCTTGCACGCGCTCACGGTTTCGAAGATAGGGATCGATATCAGCCTTTCAGAGCATGGGTCAGTTTTCGTGATGCTCACGGTGGACAGATCAGAGGGTAGAAATTGGCTTCCTGCCGCTATGTGCTTTACCGGCTTCATGGAGTAGGGCGGCTGATGACGCGCGACGTGGCGCTGCAGTGGACGGTGATTGAGCGGGGCACATCAGCCGCCGTCGCCGTTCTGGCTACATTCCTTCTGCTGTTGCTGATTTATAAGCTCTCTCCATTTCCCGCTCTGGCAGAGTCGCCGAGTCGAATGTCAGTTCGCCTGATGCCGCGGCCGCTCCAGGTGCCGGAGGCTATACCGGCACCCAGCCCCCGTGGAGTCGCCCATCCACGGTCGACGCGCCCGGCGACAGCGCAGCCCTCTGCCAAGGCAAAGCCCAAGGGAGCGGCCCCCGACACGCTCAGAGGCCGCCCTGAAGCGCATTCTTCGCCAGAGGTGACCTTGGCGAGTCCCTCGGCCAACTCAGGTGTCGTCGGCAGCAGCATCAGCCCAGCTGGGCCGGACACATGGAGTAGTCTCCCGTCGAAAGGAGCGCACGTTTCATTTCAACGCGATTTTTTGCGGAGAGACGCTCCAACATTGAAGGAGCTGCCTGCGGGGCGTTTCCGGATGAAACGAGAGATTACGCCTCAAGACATCGTAAAAGGTGCATCCCAAGTGCTGGGATTCTGGCCGCCAGGCTATACCGATGACCCGTGCGGGGGCATACGTCGATCAGTACAGCAGTTGTATATGGCGACCACACCCAGAGAAAAGACGCAGCTCGCAGACGCGGTGCGTTTGCGACAGATGTACTGCCAGTAGCTTTTTGCTCTATAGCGCTGGCACATGGCACACGCATCCCGCAGCGGTTGCTCGATGGCGTTAGTTTTCCCAATTTTTTTCACCAGATTAGGCCAATAAAATCAGTTGGTTGGCGGAACTATGCATCGCGCGTACGACATCAGTGGCTGTCGTATCAGGCCGCGTCGGGGACTGGCGTCAGAGGCGTAGTCTTCAGCCAATACAGGGAGCCTGACCGGTGCCAAGCTGCCAAGGATTACCGGGATGCCGTGTATCGTGCCGGTGGCCGCAGACGTTCGTTTGAGCTTAGTCGGCAGCTGGACGATAAGGGCTATGCCGCCTGCAAGTGACGGGGTGTAGGGGCGATGCCCCTACGGAGGTCAACAACTACGACCTTGACCATCTGGCGCAAGGCCCCAGCCTCGGCCTTGCGCCGGGACGCAAACCCGGCAACACGTTCCGGCGTCATCCGGTCGCCGTCAGGACTGAGTAGGTAGTTGCCTCTGACGCTCCAGCCCGCGAAGGGGCCGGTCAGGTCCTGGCACATGCATCAATGCTCGCAGGAGCCTCAGCAGGCCTAACTGGTACCTCACCGCTGCTGCCATCTGCGTTACATAATATACATTCCTGCCTTAGCCGAACCCGTCGAAGCCGTTGCAGCAGTAAGCTTCGCGCTAACTCCGAACACGCACAACAGTAGAGCAGTGGTGAACGCCAAGCGCTTCGCCAGTGCTGCCCACGCCTTGCCCGCCTTCCCGTCCGCTCGCACGGCCTTGATCGCCACGAGCCATTGAACGGGATCATCGCCAGCCATCTCTGCAAGCTCCGCAATGTTGTCCTCGCTGGGGTAGCTATCCCCATGCCGCCATTGACTAACAACTTGACGGTTAGTGCCCATGTGTTGCGCTAACGCATTGTCGGAACTGATGTTTTTCCTAGCCCGCGCCTTATCCAGCAGGGTTGCCACGATGCTCATGTCATGTACTCGCTTGACAGGTGTCCGGTAATCAGCTTACATCTCGCCCGTCATGTATCCACATGACACCCCGTCCCGGTCCCCCTAGGCCGTGGCGGGGTACTAGGGGCTGGGGGAGGGGGTATGGCATGGCACCGGTGTGCGCGGTTCAAGTTTCCTCCGGCTCACTTGGTGACCGATTCAATCCTTTTCGTGATCACGCCAGCAAGCGCATCAACGCCATCGCAAAGGCGAGCCGCGTTGTCCAACATCCAGTCGTAATGATCGCAGTTCCCCCGAGCCAGCTGTTCGGGCGCGGCCTTCAAAGCGAGAAACTCCGTGGCCACGGCGGAGAGCGCAAACGCCAAGAATTCCACTTTCGCAGCAGCGCCCTCCAATTCGCGGTCCGCATCGACTGTGGTCAAGTCGAGCTTAATTCCTCCGCATCTCGACTCAATTGCGATAGCCACAACTCTTGCTGCGTCCCTCCCAACCTTACCTGCTTTGTCCAGTTCCAAAAAACGTCCGGCGAACAGCTTCAACGATCCGGCTTGGAGGCTCATAACCCGCAACTGCCTTGTTTCGGCCGCGTATTTGGCATCCCTTTGCGCCTTGCCCTCACGGTAAGTGAGAGTGCAAGCGGCAATGCCGATAACCCACGTGCCGAATGCAGCCACCCAGTCCGCTCTGCTGCCAGCTTCTGCACCAAGCAAAGTCCAGGTGACTATCGATCCAGCAAGAAAACTCAGCGCTATGAAAGCGGGAAAGTTCCTCTTGTATTCCTCCGACGTAACTTCACTCATGCGCGCCCCCGTGGCGTCTCCGTAGATATCGGAATTCTCGCATGAGCGCCGTCGTCTGCATCGTCTCACTGATTGGGGCTTGCATCTGCCTCGCCCTTGGCCTTCTGCGCATTGCCTCGTGGGTGATCGACCGCAGGGAAGAGCAGGGGACCAAGGCAATCCGTGACGCCGCATTTGTGGCCCAGGCACGTGCCGAGGTGGGCCAGTGATCTTCCTGATCCCTCTGCTTCTGTGGGCACTGCTCATGTACATCAGGTACATGCGTACCGGCCGGGGTCCGTTCGAATGATCATGTCCCCCGCAGAGATGCTGCCGTTCTTCGTCGGTCTCGTAGCGATCTTCTTCGTCGGCTTCTTGCTGCAAAGGCGCAAGAAATGAGCGGCCATTGCAACTTCTGCAGCGAGCCGACCGTGTACTTCTTCGCAGGCGGTCTTTGTGCTGCCTGCACCGGCAAGAACGCCCGCATCAAGCTGGAAGGGATGAAGCCTGCGCCGCGTCCTGAGCTTGCCGCATTCGATGACGCCATCGGCGTGATGCACGCCTCTGCACGCCGCACCGAGATGGCCTCAGAGGCCATGCAACGCAATAAGCGCGCATCGGGTGCTTCGCTTAAATCGTACCTCGCAGCGGCACCGATCGCGTTGACCCCGGAGGGCCAGCGCGAAGCGCTGGCCCTTGGGCTTGTCCATTACAAAACAAGTGACACCGCGTCGAAGACCGGTCGTC
>NZ_JASCOO010000062.1:0-25346 GCF_029959485.1 Stenotrophomonas sp. PS02301 | reverse complement strand
GGCCAGGCCCTGACGGGACCGTCAGGGCGCCAAGGATGGCGCCCACGCGCCCCCAGGGATGGGTTTACGGCGCGTCCCGGCAGGGCCTGGCCCCCGCTCGCCAACACGGAGACCCCGTCAGCCAATGCCTCTGCCTTCGCTTTCAGTCAGCCAGCCAAGCCTGCCGCAACACAACCCCTTACTGCAGCAGCGAACGCAGCATCCAGGCGTACTTTTCGTGGGTCTGCAGACGCTGGGTCATCAGATCCTCGGTTGGTGCGTCGTCCGCATCGTCGGCCACGTCCAGCACTTCGCGCGCCGTACGGCACACCGCCTCGTTGGCGGTGACCAACTGGCGTACCATTTCACGCCAGTCCGCGCTGTCGGTCAGGCCCGGCTCCTCGGCGATCGAGGTCAGGGCCGCGAACTCGCGGTACGAGCCCGGGGCATTGAAGCCCAGTGCACGGATGCGTTCAGCCACGTCATCCAGGGCCGCCCACTGTTCGGTGTACTGGGTCTCGAACATGGTGTGCAGCGAGTTGAACATCGACCCGGTCACGTTCCAATGGAAATTGTGGGTCTTCAGGTAGAGCGTGAACGCATCGGCCTGGAAGGCCGACAGTCCATCGGCGATCTTCTTGCGATCGCCCTCCTTGATCCCGATATCGATGTTCGGGGCCGACGGGGCCGCCGCGCCGAGCTTCTGCTTGGCAGTCTTGGGCTTTGCCGGGGTCTTGGTCGTCTTCGCCATGGGAGAACTCCTTATGGATGGGATGAATCGGATGGCCTTCACAATAGATCAGACTACCCTTTCAGTAGTAAACAAAAGTTCTAAACGAATCGATTGATGAGCGCTATCGAAAAACCACATGCAGCACGCCTGGCCCAGCAGCAGGCCGCCATCAACGGGGCCATGAGCCGCGACCGCGGTCGTTTGCTGGGGATGCTCTCGCGTTGGCGGGCCAAACCGGCGGATACGGGTCTGGCGGCGGCGTTCGAGCAGGCCTTGCAGGCGTCCGTGCAGCGCCGTGAAGCGCGTGCGCTGAATCAGCCGACCATCACTCTGGACGAGCAACTGCCGATTGCGCGTGAAGCCGAGGCCATCACTGCGCTGATCCGCGACCACCAGGTCGTGGTGATCGCCGGTGAAACCGGCTCGGGCAAGACCACCCAGCTGCCCAAGCTGTGCCTGGCCGCCGGCCGTGGCACCGCCGGCATGATCGGCTGCACCCAGCCGCGACGGATCGCCGCACGTGCAGTGGCGACCCGCGTGGCGCAGGAACTGCAGTCCGAGCTGGGCACCACGGTGGGTTACCAGGTGCGCTTCACCGATCGCGTCGGTGACGATACCCGCATCAAGTTCATGACCGACGGCATCCTGCTGGCCGAGATCAGCAGTGACCGCTGGCTGTCCAACTACGACACGATCATCGTCGACGAGGCGCACGAACGCAGCCTCAACATCGATTTCCTGCTCGGCTATCTGAAGCAGCTGCTGAAGAAGCGCCCCGACCTGAAACTGATCGTCACCTCGGCGACCATCGACACCTCGCGCTTCGCCCAGCATTTCGACGATGCCCCGGTGATCAGCGTGGAAGGCCGCACGTTCCCGGTGGAGGTGCGTTACCGGCCGCTGGAAGGCGAGGGCGGTGGCGAGGCGGACGGTGGGCGCGATGGCGAGCGCACCGTCAATGATGCGGTGGTCGCGGCGGTGGATGAAATCACCCGGATCGACCCGCGCGGCGACATCCTGCTGTTCTTCCCGGGCGAGCGCGAAATCCGCGATGCGCACCAGTCGCTGGAACGGCGCAAGTACCGTGGCACCGACGTGCTGCCGCTGTATGCGCGGCTGTCGGTCAAGGATCAGGACCTGGTGTTCAACCCGGGCGCCAACCGGCGCATCGTGCTGGCCACCAACGTCGCTGAGACGTCGCTGACGGTGCCGCGCATCCGCTATGTGATCGACCCGGGTTTCGCCCGCATCAAGCGCTACAGCCCGCGCCAGAAGCTGGACCGGCTGCACATCGAGGCGGTCTCGCAGGCCAGCGCCAACCAGCGCAAGGGCCGCTGCGGCCGGGTGTCCGAAGGTATCTGTTACCGGCTGTATTCCGAAGCGGATTTCCAGTCGCGCCCGGAATTCACCGATCCGGAGATCCGCCGTTCCAGCCTGTCCGGGGTGATCCTGCGGATGCTGCAGCTCGGCCTCGGTCGGATCGAGGATTTCCCGTTCCTGGAAGCGCCGGATGAACGCGCGGTCGCCGATGGCTGGCAGCAGTTGGGTGAGCTGGGTGCGGTCGATGCCGAGCGCCGCCTGACGCCGATCGGCCGTCAGATGGCGCGCCTGCCGGTGGACGTGAAACTGGCCCGCATGCTGGTCGCCGCGCAGGCCCAGGGGTGCCTGCGGCCGATGCTGGTGATCGCCTCGTTCCTGGGTATCCAGGACCCCCGTGAGCGCCCGCCGGAAGCGCGCGCCGCCGCCGACAATGCGCATGCGCTGTTCGCCGATGGGCGTTCGGAATTTGTCGGCGTGCTGCGCCTGTGGGACGGCTACCGCCAGGCCCACGAAGACCTGACCCAGTCCAAGCTGCGTGACTGGTGCGGGCGGCATTTCCTTGGTTTCCTGCGCATGCGCGAGTGGCGGGAGCTGCATCGTCAGCTGCGCGTGCTGTGCGAGGAACTGGGATGGAGCGAAGAGCCGGCGGAGACATCGTTGGCACCGTTGCTTGCCGGATCCTCGGCGCCTGCCCCGGCGCGCGATGACGAGGCCAAGATCAAGGCGACGCGTGGCCAGCAGCACCGTGCCGCACGCCTGGCCCGTGAAGGGAAATCCGAGCCGACCCCTGCCCAGAACACGCCGGCGCCGGTCAAGGGGGCCGATTCCGAGGCGCGCAACGCCTTCAGCGACAAAGTACGCGCGGCGGCCTACCAGACCCTCCACCGTGCCTTGATCGCCGGCCTGCCCACGCAGATCGGCCACCGCAGCGACAAGGGCGATTTCCTGGCGCCGCGCCAGCGCCGCTTCCTGCCGTTCCCGGGCTCGACCCTGGCCAAGCGGCCGCCGCCGTGGCTGCTCACCGCGACCTTGCTCGATACCCAGAAAATCTGGGGCCTGACCAACGCGGCGATCGAGCCGGACTGGGTCATCAACGAACTGCCGCATCTGCTGCTGCGCAAGCACTTCGACCCGCACTGGTCGCGCGCGCAGGGCCAGGTACTGGCCTCCGAGCAGATCAGTCTGTTCGGGCTGGTGCTGGCCCCGAAGAAGCCGGTGCACTACGGCCGCATCGCGCCGGGCGAGGCACACGATATCTTCGTGCGGCAGGGCCTGGTGACTGGCGAAATCAACACCCGTGCCGGCTTCGTCGCCGACAACCTCAAGGTGTTGGAGCAGGCGCGCGAAGAAGAGGCCAAGCTGCGCCGTGCCGGCATCGTCGCCGACGAAGGCTGGCAGGCGCGCTGGTACCTGGACCGGATTCCGGCCGAGATCCATTCGGCGATGGGCCTGGATACCTGGTGGAAGGCGCTGGCACCGGAGAAGCGCCGCGCGCTGTCGTGGACGCTGGCCGATCTGCTGCCGGGCGACGGCAGCGACGCCGAGCGTTATCCCAACTACCTGCCGCTGGGCGATGCGCGCTTGCCGCTGCACTACACCTTCGAACCAGGCGCCGACGAAGATGGCGTAACGTTGGAGGTGCCGCTGCATCTGCTCAACGCACTCGATCCGGCACGGTTGTCGTGGCTGGCGCCCGGCTTCGTGGCCGACAAGGCCGCCGCGTTGATCCGCAGCCTGCCCAAGGCGATGCGCCGCAACTATGTACCGGCACCGGACTTCGGTCGCGCGTTCGCCGAGGCCTTCGCCGAGCCGACCGCCGATGACATCCGTGGTGAACTGGCGCGGTTCCTGTCCCGCGCGACCGGTGCAAGACTGGCGGCGACCGATTTCGACAACGCGTCGCTGGAGACGCACCTGCACATGAATCTGCGCCTGCGCGACGCGGACGGCAACGTACTGGCAACCTCACGCGATCTGGATGCACTGCGTGCCCGCTTCGGCGACCAGGCCGGTGACGCCTTCGCCGCACGTGCCGGGCGTGCGCTGGCGGCGGACGGGTTGCGCGATTTCCCCGCCAGCCCGATCCCGCTGCAGGTGCCCGGCGAAGCCGGCGTGCCGGCCTATCCTGCGTTGGTCGACCAGGGCGAGACCGCCGCGTTGAAGATCTTTGCCGATCGCAACGAGGCGCTGGAGCAGCATCCGCTTGGCGTGCGCCGCCTGCTGGAGATCGCGCTGGCCGACAAGGCCAAGCAAGCGCGCAAACAATTGCCGGTGCCGCCCAAAACCGGCCTGCTGTATGCCGCTATCGAATCGCAGGAGCGGCTGCGTGGTGATCTGGTCGATGCGGCGATGAACGCCGTGCTGGCTGATGGGCTGGGCGATATCCGCGATCCGGCCACGTTCGCCAAACGCAGTGCCGAGGCGGGCAAGGCGTTGTTCGGCGAGGCGATGGCGCGGCTGAAGCTGGCCGACAACATCCTCGCCCACGTGGCCGAACTCAAACCACAGCTGGAAGCGCCGCTGATGGGCTGGGCGCGTGGCAACCTGGATGACATGGAGCAGCAGCTTGCCGCCCTGGTCCATGCCGGTTTCCTGCGTGACACGCCGGCCGACGCGCTGGCGCAGTACCCGCGCTATCTGCGTGCGATGATCCTGCGCACCGAGCGCGCCAAGCGCGATCCACCGCGCGATCAGGCCCGCATGCTGGAACTGCGTCCGTTCCTGGATGCGCTGGCACAGGCCGACGCACGCGGCCTGCGCAAGCGGCCCCAGTGGCAGGACCTGCGCTGGGATCTGGAAGAGTTGCGGGTCTCGCTGTTCGCCCAGGAGCTGGGCGCAAAGACCGGCATTTCGGCCAAGAAGCTGGCCCAGCGCGTCGCTGCGCTGCAGAACGCCTGATCCGGCAACTGCCCCGTGCCGATTCGGTGCGGGGCGCTGGGGGGACCTGAACCGGCTTACTTGACGCGGCGCACTTTGGCGCGGGTATTGACGCCCTGGACCTGCATGTACCACGCGCCGCCGACGCCGGCAGCGATGCTGACCTCCGGCGACTGGCGGCGGACACCACCGACCTGGACGTCGTCGATCTGCTCCCATTCCTGGGTGTTGGCGAGCACGTAACGCTGCCCCTTGCCGAAGCCGCGGAACTCTCCGGTCAAGGCGCTTTTGATCGGCTCCTTGGTGCCGAAGTCGAAGAAGCCGTGGTTTTTCACGATCACTTCCTGACGACCCTCTTCGCGGGCCTCTTCGCGGGCCTGTTCGCGTGCATCGGCCGCCAGCGCCGCCACTTTGCCCTGCAGCCAGTTGTTGAGCTCGGCCAGTTCCTGCGGCGTGAGCTTCTCCAGCCCGGCGGCCTTGAACTCGGCCGGCGACATCTGCTGCTGCAGATCGCCTTCCACCACGCGCTGGGCCAGCGCCGGTAGCGAGAGGCTCATCATGACGGCCGCACAGGCCAACAACCGCAGACGGGAAAAGCGCATGGCAGGGTCTCTCCTAGGGATAGCCGCAGTGTAGTGCCAGCGCCGGGGCATGTGCACATGCAGGTGATGGCGATTGTCGGGGGGGCGCTGCGGCGCTAGTGTAGGTGGCCTCTGTCTTGTCTGTACGATGCTGTGAACCGCGCTTCCTCCCCCGGCCTGGATGGCTTGTTGACCCGACCCTCGGTGGCTTCGCTGCCGCCTGAGCTGCGCGAGGCATTGCTGCAGCGCTGGCAGCAACCCGAGGCCGATCTGGAAAGGCGCGCGGGCTGGCCGGTGCTGGCCGATACGCTCGATGCACTGTCATTGCTCTCGGCCGACGAGTCTGCCTTGCTGGCCACGTTGCTGTTCGATCTGCCGTGGTTGCGTGCCGGGCTGGACACGCTGCCGATCGGTGCGCTCAAGCCGGTGGTCGTCGGCCTGCTGGACGGTCTGGACGCTGCCGACCAGGTCTGGGCGCTGCACGCCGGGCGCGAGGCCGGGCGCAACAGCGAAGGCCTGCGCCGCCTGCTGCTCTCGATCATCCGCGATCTGCGTGTGGTGCCGATCCTGCTCGCCCGCCAGCTGGCCCGCATGCGCGGTGCCGATCGCTTGCCCGAGGACGAACGGCGCGCGCTGGCCCAGCTCACCCGCGACATCCACGCGCCGCTGGCCAACCGGCTCGGCATCTGGCAATTGAAGTGGGAGCTGGAGGATCTGGCGTTCCGCCACCTGGAACCGGAGACCTACCGCCGCATCGCGCGCGAGGTGGATGAAACGCGCTTGGCGCGCGAGCGCTATGTCGAGGGCGTCAAAAAGGCGCTGTCGCGTGAACTGCTGGCGCAAGGCATCCGTGCCGAGGTCAGCGGCCGCCCGAAGCACATCTACAGCATCTGGCGGAAGATGCAGAAGAAGCGGCTGGCGTTCGAGCAGTTGTACGACATCCGCGCCGTGCGCGTGATGGTGGACGACGTGGCCGCCTGCTACGCCGCGCTGGGCGTGGTGCATGCACTGTGGGCGCCGGTGCCGAGCGAATTCGACGATTACATCGCACGCCCGAAAGCCAACGATTACCGTTCGCTGCATACCGCCGTGATCGGCCCGGAAGGGCGCACCATCGAAGTGCAGATCCGCACCCACGACATGCATGCCCAGGCCGAGCTCGGCGTGGCCGCGCACTGGCGCTACAAGGAAGGCAGCAAAGGCGCGGAAAAGGCGTTCGACCGCAAGATCACCTGGATGCGCCAGCTGTTGGAGCAATCCCAGGATGGACATGCCAGTGAGCTGGCCGGGGCGCTGGATGCCGAGCTGACCGAAGACCGGGTCTACGCGCTCAGTCCCAAGGACGAGGTGATGGACCTGCCGCAGGGCGCCACGCCGTTGGATTTTGCTTACCACGTGCACACCATGGTCGGGCACCGCTGCCGTGGGGCGAAGGTCAACGGCCGCATCGTGCCGTTGACCTACCGCCTGCGCAGCGGCGACCGGGTCGAGATCCTGACCGGCAAGGAGGCCGACCCCCGGCGCGACTGGCTGCTGGCCTCCAGCGGTTTCCTGGCCAGCAACCGCTCGCGTGAGAAGGTGCGCGGCTGGTTCCACAAGCTGGACCGCGCGCGCAATGTGCAGGCCGGCCGCGAGCTGCTCGAGCGCGAACTCAAGCGCCTCGGCCTGCAGCACGCCGATCTGGCCATCGCGGTGAAGAAGTTCCACGCCGACAGCGTCGATGATCTCTACATCCAGGTGGCCTTGGGTGACACCGGGCCGAACCAGGTCAGCCGCACACTGCTGGAAGCCGAGCGTGCCGCCAGCCAGCCGGCGGTGCCTGCCCTGCCGCGCCCGACGGCGCGGCGCGACAGCGTGCGCAGCGCCGATTTCACCGTCCAGGGCGTGGGCAATCTGCTCGTGCAGCTCGCCCGGTGCTGCCAGCCCGTGGCCGGTGAGCCGATCGTCGGGTACCTCACGCGTGCGCGCGGCGTCACCGTGCACCGCACCGACTGTGCCGCGCTGGCACGTCTGGCCGCGGCCAGCCCGCAGCGCATTCTTCCGGTGGAGTGGGGCCAGGCCGGCGGTGGCTATGAAGTGGACGTGGTGGTCGACGCGGTCGACCGGCGCTGGCTGCTCAAGGACATCACCAACCTGATCGCGCAGGAGGATGCCTATGTGCTGGACATCCACAGCGACAACGTCCGCAACAGTGGCCGTGCGCATCTGCGTCTGCGCTTGAAGGTCAGTGACTACGGCCAGCTTTCGACCCTGCTGGGCAAGCTGGACGCGCTGCCCGGTGTCAGCGAAGCCCGGCGTCTAGGCTGAGCTCACGTGCCCCACGCTAGGCTCGCGCCATGAGCCGGGACGATGACAGGCATGACGCCGCCCACGAGGCACTGCGACGGGTGCGCCGCGAAGGCCGCTGGTGGTGGTTGCAGGCGCGCCATGCCCGGCGCATCTGGCGTTGGGCGTTGCTGGTGGCCGTGCTGCTGTTCGTCAGCCTGGCACTGTTGCGCCGGCCGCTGGCCAACTGGTTCTGGAACGAACCGCAGATCGAGCAGCTGCTCGACCAGGGCGATCGCGCGCTGGCCGCGGGCCGGTTGAGTGCGGCAGACGGTCGTGGCGCACGTGAATCCTTCCAGGCCGCGCTGGCGCTGGACAACGACCGCTTGCAGGCGCGCAGCGGTCTGGCACGCACGGGCCAGGCTGCCCTGCAGCAGGCGCGGGATGCGCTGGACCGGGGCAATGCACCGGCGGCGACCGCCGCGCTGGCGCTGGCCCGCGAACTGCAGGTGCCGCAGCGCGACGCCGATGCGGTGGCGCAGCAGCTGCACGCACACGACCAGGCACGCGCGGGGATCGGGGCGTTGCTTGGTCGCGCCGAAGCGGCCTTGCAGGCGCAGCGGCTCGAGGGCAGCCCCGACAGCGCACTGCCGTTGTTCCAGCAGGTGCTGGCGCTGTCCCCCAACCAGGTGCGCGCGCTGGAGGGGCGCGAGGATGCGCTGTCCGATCTCCTCCAGCAGGCGCGCACGGCGGCCGGCCGCGGCGATGTGGCCAGGGCTGCGGCGCTGGTGCGCAGCGCGCGTGGCTTCGATGCCGGGCATGTCGATCTGCCGGCCACCCAGGAAGCGCTGAACAACGCGCTGGAGCGACGCCAGCGCGAGGGCGAGATCGCGCTGCGCCGGCAGAAGCTGGAGGTTGCGGCCGATGCCTTCGCCGCGGTGCTTTCGGCGCTGCCCGACGATCCTGCCGCGCGCCGTGGCCAGCTGCAGGTCGCCGATGCGCAGCTCACGCGTGCGACGCGGCTGGCCGGCAACTTCCGTTTCGAAGACGCAGCCCGGGCGCTTCAGGTGGCGCAATCGCTGGGTGCGTCCACGCGTTCGCTGGAGGCGGCCCGCCATGTGATCGAGCAGGCGCAGCGCTCCCAGGCGGCACTGAAGACCCCGGCGGTGCCGAGGGCGCAGCGCGAACGCACACTGCAGCGTCTGCTCACGCGCCTGGCGGAGGCGGAGGGCCGTGGCAACTTCCTGGACCCGCCCGGACGCAGTGCCTACGACGCCCTGCGCGAGGCCCAGGGCGTCGCGCCGCAGGACCCGCGGGTGCGTGCCGCCGCGCAGCGCCTGCTGCCCGCAAGCCGGCAGTGCTTTGAAGATCGCCTGCGCGAGAACCGTGTGCTGGCCGCGGGGGCCTGTCTGGACGCTTGGCAGACGCTGTCGACCAATGATGCCGCCCAGGCCGCCGCGCGGCGGCGGCTGGCGCAGCGCTGGCTGGCCATCGGCAGCGAGCGCCTGGGCTCGGGTGACATCGCTTACGCGCAGCAGGCGCTGCAGCAGGCGCAGCGCTGGCAACCGGACCTGCCGGAATTGCCGGCCTTCGCCGAGCGCCTGCGCAGCGCCGGCGGTGGCTCGGGCACTTAATCCAGGAACACCCGCTGCACGGTGGCGCGGGCCGCATCCAGCGAGAAATGATCCACGATGTTCTGCAGCCCGGCGGTCGAGAGCCGGCGCCACAGGGCCTTGTCCTGGTAAAGCTGCACCACGGCCTGCGCGAATGCCTCGGCATCATCGGCCACCAGCACATCCTCGCCATCGCGCAGGTGCATGCCTTCCACGCCACAGGTCGTGGCGACCACCGGCTGCCCATGCGCCATGCTGAGATTCACCTTGCCCTTCACGCCTGCACCGAAGCGCAGCGGCGCGACGGCGATGCGGATGCCATCCATGTAGGGCACCACGTCCGGCACGAACCCGTGGATCTCCACGCCCGGCTGGGTCGCGGCCAGCGCGCGCAGGGTATCGGGCACGGCCGCGCCGATGCAGTGGAAACGGATGTCGGGCAGGTGTGCGCGGATGCGCGCGAAGACCTCACCGATGAACCACTGCATGGCATCCAGGTTGGGCGGATGACGGAAGCCACCGACGAAAACCAGGTCGCGCCGCTCGGCCCAGTCAGGGCCGGCCCCAGCAACCTCGTGCAGGTTGGAGATCAGTTCCACGGTTGCGCCTGGCGCATCGACGCGCAGCTGCTCCCGCTCGGCCGCGCTGACCAGCACCGTCACATCCACCTGTTCCATCACCGCCAGCTCGCGTGCGCGGGTGCGCTCGGCATTGCGCAGCAGCCCTGCATCACCGGCGATCTCCGCACCACGGCGTTCGCGCAGGTAGTGCAGGTCAACGGTATCGAAGACCGTGCGGGCCTGCGGCGCAAAGCTGCGCAGCAGCGGCAGGCACTCGTGGGCGACGTGGTAGCGGACCATCATCACCACATCGAAGCGGGCGCCGTTGGCGCGCAGCCACGGCGCCACACCGTCCAGATACGGGGCGTACCAGACCTCCACGCCAAGCGCCTGCAGCGCCTCGGTGGCCGCGCCGCCGTGCTCGCGCCGGGTCGGCACGAACACCACGTGGACCCCGGCTTCAAGCAGCATGCGGATCAGGTTGTACTGGCGCAGCGAGGCCGAGTCGCGGTCCGGCTGCGGCACTTCTTCATCCAGGATCAGGACCTGGCGCTGGGCACGGTGCAGCAGGACTGGCGAGGGAACGCTGCCGACGGCGGGCTGCGCCTGCAGTGCGTCGGCCCACTTCGCCGCGAACACGCCGCGGTTGCGGACCTGGTAAGCCTTGATCCCGCTGCCGGTATCGGTGCCGTTGCTGGTGCCCTCGTCATGCACCACCCGGCTGGCCGGTTGTACCAGTACGCGGTGGCCGCTGGCGCGCACGGCGAAAGCCAGGTCGGTGTCTTCGTAATACGCCGGCTTGTAGCGCAGATCGAAGCCGCCGATCTCCTCCCACAGCGCGCGCCGGATCATCAGCGCCGCACCGGAGCAGTAGTCGGCATCGCGCAGCGCGCTGTAGCGCGGATCTTCGGGCGATTCGAAGCGGCCGTAGCTCCAACCACTGCCATCCTGGAAGATCACCCCGCCCGACTCCTGCAGGCGGCCGTCGGGGTAGAGCAGCTGTGAACCGACCAGGCCGGCGCGCGGCACCCGGGCGAAGGTGGCGAGCAGCGCATCCAGCCAGCCGGGCTGCGGCACAGTGTCGTTGTTGAGCAGCACCACGTACTGACCACGCGAACGCGCGACGCCATCGTTGCAGGCCTCGATGAAGCCGCCGTTGCTCGCCCGTATTTCATAGCGCAGGCCGCGGATCTGCGGCATCCAGGTGATCGTCTCGTCGCTGCTGCCGTCGTCCACCACCAGGATCTCGCAGGCGACCTGCGGTGGATGCGCGGCCAGTGCCCGCAGGCAGGCCAACGTATGCGCGGCGTGGTTGTAGACCGGAATGATGATGCTGACCACCGGGCGCTCGCTGGCGGGGACGGTGAACGGCGCGAACGCTGTGGCCTCCGGCAGGTACAGGGGCGCCCCGCGTGGCGCCGGCACGGCCTGGGTATGGACCCGGATGCGCTGCCAGGTAGCACGCCAGCCCCGGGTGCGCAGACTGGCCAGGCTGCGACGGAACAGGCCGAGCATGCGGTTCAGGAAATAGCGAGCATCGGCCAAGGACATCGACATCCCGTTGCAACTCCAGCTTAAGCGGGGGAACCCGGGAGAACGCGCCGCTCGCGGTGGCTGCGTTAGACTCGCCGGAATCCATATTCTCGCATCCCCGTGCCCCGACGCTACGATTCCGACGACATCGACGAGTTCGACGACGACACCGAAAGCCGCGGCCCGCTGTGGCGGCGCCGGTTGATCACCTGGAGCATGGCGGCTGTCGCGCTGGGGTTGGGCTTCCTGATCCCCTATACGGTGTACCTGAACCAACAGGTCACCCAGCGATTCGGTGAGCTGCGCTGGCAGATTCCCACCCGTGTCTATGCGCGCCCGCTGCCGCTGGCGCCCGGCGTGGCGATGGATGCGGCCACGCTCAAGACCGAGCTGGCGGCTTCCGCCTACCGGGATGACGGGATCGGCAAGTCGCCGGCCACGTATACGCAGGAGGGAGGGCGTTTCGTCATCTCCAGCCGTGGCTACAACGACGTCGATGGTCGGGTCGCCCCGCGCCGCGTCGAGCTGAGCCTGTCCGGCGGGTCGATCGCTTCGCTGCGTGACCCCGACACCCGCAAGGCGCTGAAGGCCGCGCGTCTGGATCCGGCCCGTATCGCCACGCTGTACGGCCAGAAGCAGGAAGAGCGCCGGCTGGTGCGGATTAAAGAGACGCCCGAGCTGCTGGTCACCGGCCTGCAGGCGGTGGAGGACAAGGACTTCAACCGCCACCACGGCATCGACCTGAGCGGCATCGCCCGCGCGATCTGGGTGACCGTGCGTTCCGGTGGCCAGAGCCGCCAGGGCGCCTCGACCCTGACCCAGCAGCTGGCCCGCAGCGGCCTGCTCGGGATCGGCAAAGAGCAGACCGTCACCCGCAAGTTCAATGAGGTGCTGTACGCGCTGATCATGGAGGCGCGCTACGACAAGCGCACCATCCTGGAGGCCTACCTCAACCAGGTCTACCTGGGCCAGCGCGGCAGCCAGGCGATCCACGGCATGTCCTCGGGCGCGGAGTTCTGGTTCGGGCGCGATCTGGCCTCGCTCAACACCGAGCATGTCGCCTTGCTGATCGGCCTGGTCAAGGGCCCGTCCTATTACGATCCGCGCCGCAATCCCGAGCGCGCGCTGGACCGCCGCAACTTCGTGCTGGGCAAGCTGCGCGACGCCAATCTGATCGACGATGCCGAGTACACGCGTGCGGTCGATGCGCCGCTGGGCGTGCCCAAGACGCCCGGCCTGATCGCGGCCAACCGTTTCCCGGCTTATGTGGATCTGGTCCGCCGCCAGCTCGGTCACGATTACCCCGAGTCGGTGCTGCAGGGCGCCGGCCTGAGCGTGATGACCGGCATGGCACCGTCGGCGCAGGCGTATGCCGAAGGCGCGGTCACCAAGACGATCAAATCACTGGAAAGCAAGCGCCGTCCCGCGTTGCAGGCCGGCCTGGTGCTGACCGACGTGCACAACGGGGATGTGCTGGCCGTGGTCGGGAGCCGTGACGTCTCCGAACCGGGCTTCAACCGCGCCATCGAGGCGCAGCGCCCGGTCGGTTCGCTGCTCAAGCCGTTCGTGTATCTGCTGGCGCTGGCGCAGCCGGACCGCTACTCGCTGTCCAGCTGGGTCGACGATTCGCCGGTGACGGTGCAGCTCAGCCGCGGCAAGCAGTGGTCCCCCGGCAACGCGGACAACCGCAGCCACGGCACGGTCCGCCTGATCGATGCGCTGGCCCATTCCTACAACCAGGCCACGGTCCGGGTAGGCATGCAGGTCGGCCCGGAGCGGGTCACGCAGTTGATCCATGTGCTGGCGGGCATCAAGGCCGAGCCCAATCCCGCGGTGATCCTGGGCTCCACGGATCAAAGCCCGTATGCGATGGCCCAGCTGTATCAGTTCCTGGCCTCGGGCGGCGAGATCCAGCCGCTGCATGCGGTGCGTGGCGTGCTCGATCCGCAGGGCAAGCTGATGAAGCGCTACGACAAGACCCCGGCGCCGGCGCAGGAAGGGGACTCGATTGCCGCCAACCTGATCAGCATCGGTCTGCAGCAGGTCGTGGCCAGCGGTACCGCGCAGCGCCTCAACGCCGACGGCCTGGGCCGCCTGCAGCCGGCGGGCAAGACCGGCACCACCAACGACGGCCGCGACAGCTGGTACGCCGGCTACACCGGTGACCATCTGGCTGTGATCTGGATGGGCAATGACCAGAACGAACAGGCCGGGCTGTATGGTGCGACCGGGTCGATGCGGGTCTGGTCCGGCATTTTCCAGCGCCTGCCCAGCTCGCCGCTGAAGGTCAGCAACAAGGGCCTGGACTGGCAGTACGTGGAGGCCAGCGGCACGGCCACCACCGATGAAGCCTGCCCCGGCGCGCGTCGCTTCCCGTTCGTGGTGGGTTACACCCCGGCCTATGTACCGTGCACCGCGCCGAGCGCCTTGCCGGAAGGCGAGGGTGGCGAACAGAGTGAAGGCGGTGGCTGGCGCAGTTGGTTCGGCCTGGAGAAAAAGCCCGAGCCTGCCCCCGAACCGGCGCAGAATGCACCGGTCGCCACCCCCGCGCGTCAACCCTGATCGAGGCCTGCCTGCATGACCACCCGTTTCCTGATCCGTTCCGCGTCGCTTGCCACGCTGTGCCTCGCGCTGGCGGCCTGCGTCACTCCGCCGCCGGTGGTGAAGGCACCGGTCGACACCACCACGCCGGCCCAGCGCCTGGCCGCCGTGGATGCCGCCGCGGGCAATGACGACAAAGAGCTGGCCGTGCAGCCGCTGCGCGACAGCGAGGTGGAAGACCTGCGCCAGGCCGCGCATGCCCGTCGCCAGGCCAACGATCTGACCGGCGCTGCGGCGGCGCTCGATCAGGCGCTGGCGATCATGGCCTCGGATCCGTCGGTGCTGCAGGACCGTGCCGAGATCGCCCTGCTGCAGGGCGATTGGGCGGCGGCGGAAACCTTCGCCCGCAAGTCGGTCGAACTGGGCTCCAAGACCGGCCCGCTGTGCCGCCGCCATTGGGCAACGATCGAGCAGTCGCGCCTGGCCCGCGGTGAAAAAGAAAATGCCGCCTCGGCGCATGCCCAGCTGGAAGGCTGCACAGTGCCGGGCATCATGCGCTACTGAGGCCAGCGCGACAGCGGATGCGTGACGGCGTAGCGCCGGGCGCAGCCCGGCAGCCTCTATCATTGTCGTCATGTCCCAACTTGCCCACGCCAGCCGCGATGCCCTCAGTGAGGGCGGTGCGCTCGCCAGCCAGCTCGATGCTTTCGTACCTCGCCCGGCCCAGCTGCGCCTGACCGCGGCGATCGCCGAAGCCTTCGACCAGCGCGACGTGCTGCTGGCCGAGGCCGGCACCGGCACCGGCAAGACCTATGCGTATCTGGTGCCCGCGCTGCTGTCCGGGCTGAAGACCATCATCTCCACCGGCACCCGCGCGCTGCAGGATCAGCTGTATCACCGCGATCTGCCGCGCGTGCGGGCCGCGCTCGGTGTGGGCCACAGCAGTGCGCTGCTGAAGGGGCGCGCCAATTATCTGTGCCGCTATCGGCTGCAGCAGGCCCGGGGCGAACCCCGCTTCAGTTCCCCCGAGCAGGTCGCGCAGTTCCAGCGCATCCTGGCCTGGTCCGGGCGCACGAAGTACGGCGACATGGCCGAGCTGGAGGCGTTGCCGGAGGACTCGCCGCTGTACCCGATGGTGACCTCCACCGTCGATAACTGCCTGGGCACCGAGTGCCCGTTCTGGGATGACTGCTTCGTCGTGCGGGCACGGCAGCGGGCGCAGGCGGCCGACGTGGTGGTGGTCAACCACCACCTGCTGCTGGCCGATCTGGCGCTCAAGCAGGAAGGTTTCGGCGAGATCCTGCCGGGTGCGCAGGCGTTCGTGATCGACGAGGCGCACCAGTTGCCCGAACTGGCGGCCAACTTCTTCGGTGAAGGCTTCGGCATGCGCCCGTGGCAGGAGCTGGCACGCGACTGCCTGGCAGAGAGCCGCAGCGTGGCCGGTGCGCAGGCGGCCCTGCAGGAGCCCGCGGCCGCGCTGGAGCAGACCCTGCGCGACCTGCGCGTGGCGATGGATGGCCTGCCGCCGCGCGGCACCCAGTGGCGCGCGTTGACCGTGCCGCAGGTGCGCGATGGCTTCGATGCGGCGATGAGTACGCTGGTGCAGCTGCGCGATGCGCTGGCCGGCGTGCGCGAGGCGTCGCCCGGTCTGGATGCCTGCCATGCGCGCGCGATGGAAGCGGTCTCACGGTTGTCGCGCTGGCTGGGCGACGATGCGCCGATGCTGGATTTCGACACCGATCCGGACCAAGCGCCGCCGCCAGCGGAGGTGCTCTGGTATGAACTCACACCACGCGGTTTCCGCTGCCAGCGCACGCCGATGGATGTGTCCGGTCCGCTGCGCGAGCATCGGCAGCGCTCGATGGCGGCCTGGGTGTTCACCTCGGCCACGCTGACCGTGGACGGTGGTTTCGAGCATATTTCCCAGCGGCTGGGCCTGGAGGATCCGGTCAGCCTGCTGCAGCCCAGCCCGTTCGACTGGGCCCACCAGGCGCTGTGCTATCTGCCGACCGATCTGCCCGATCCGGCCGCGCGCGGCTTCGGCACCGCGTTGATCCGCGCACTGACGCCGGTACTGGAGGCCTCGCACGGCCGTGCGTTCCTGTTGTTCGCCTCGCACCGCGCACTGCGCGAAGCGGCCGAGGCCCTGCGCGATGCACCGTGGCCGCTGTTCGTGCAGGGCGAGGCGCCGCGCGCGACCCTGCTGCAGCGCTTCCGTGAATCGGGCAACGGCGTCCTGCTGGGCTCGGCCAGTTTCCGCGAGGGCGTGGACGTGGTCGGCGATGCGCTCAGCGTGGTGGTGATCGACAAGCTTCCCTTCGCCGCGCCGGACGATCCGGTGTTCGAAGCGCGGCTGGATGCAATCCGCCGCGACGGCGGCAACCCGTTCCGCGATGAGCAGCTGCCGCAGGCGGTGATTGCGCTCAAGCAGGGCGTGGGCCGCCTGATCCGCAGCGAAACCGATCGCGGTGTGCTGGTGCTGTGTGATCCACGCCTGCTCAGCCGTGGCTATGGCCGGATCTTCCTGGATTCACTGCCGCCGTTCCGGCGTACCCGTTCGCTGACCGATGTGCAGGCCTTCTTTGCGCCACAATGGCCCGTCGCTGACCCCACACCCGTCGTTGCGCCTGCATCACCGCCGCCCGTGCAACGTCTGCCGTCCACCGATGACTTTCCCACTTCCCTGTTCTGACCGCCATGAAACTGCTCGCCTTTGAAACCGCCACCGAAGCCTGTTCCGTTGCCCTGTATGTGGATGGGCAGGTCAGCGAGCGCTTCGAGATCGCCCCGCGCCGCCATGCCGAGCTGAGCCTGCCCTGGGCCGAGGCGCTGCTGGCCGAAGCGGGGGTGGCCCGTTCGCAGCTGGATGCGATCGCGTTGGGGCGGGGGCCGGGCGCGTTCACCGGCGTGCGGCTGGCCATCGCCATCGCCCAGGGGATCGCCCTGGCGCTGGACCGCCCGCTGATCGCGGTCTCCACCCTGCAGGCGCTGGCGCTGCGTGCCCCGGCGGAAGCCGATCATGTACTGGCCAGCATCGACGCGCGCATGGGCGAGGTCTATGCCGCACGCCACATCCGCGTGGACGGGCAGTGGCAGCTGCAGGGCGAGGAGAGCGTGTGCGCGCCCGAGCAGGTCGTGTTGCCTGAGGGCACGCACTGGTTCGGCGTGGGGACTGGCTTCGGCGCGGCCGACGGCGTGCTGGCGACGCGGTTGGCCGATCAACTGACCGGCGTGGACGCGCTGGCGCTGCCGCGGGCGTCGGACGTGCTGGCCTTGGCAGTACCCGCGTTCCAGCGCGGCGAGGGCGTGGCGCCGGAGCTGGTGGAGCCGGCGTATCTGCGCAACAACGTGGCACTGACCCTGGTGGAACAGCAGGCGGCGCGGGCGGCGAAGCAGGCGGCTTCTTGAAGCCGGTCGCCTTGTAATGCCCCAGCCACGCATGGCGTGGCTCTACATGCAGATTGCGTAGGGGGCGGTAGGGCCACGCCGTGCGTGGCTGCGCCCTGCGCCCGATCAGCGGTCGTCGCGCAGCTCGCCGCCGGGCAGGAACACCCAGGTGCGGGTCACCTGCAGGATGTCGATCGCATCCTCGGTCCTGGGCAGCGGCGGGAACGGCTGGGCCAGCGTGATCACGCGCAGCGCGGTTTCATCCAGCAACGGCGTACCGCTGGACTGCAGGATGCGGGCACTTTCGACCGTGCCATCGCGGCGCACACCGACCGTGATCACCACCTGGCCACCGAGCCGGCGGGCGCGGGCCTCATCGGGATAATTCAGATTGCCGACGCGCTCGGCGCGGTCGACCCACGCGCGCAGATAGGTGGCATAGGCGTATTCGCGCGTGCTGGCCGAGACGAACTTGCGGTTCGGCCGCTTGGCGTACTGGGCCGAGCGCAGGTGTACCTCGGCGGCCAGTCGTGCCATCTCCACGTCGCGCTGCTCGCGGGCGGTCATCGGTGCATCCGGGCGGGGGTGCTCGGGAAGCGGCTGTGGCTGCGCCTCGGCGATGGTGTCGGCGCCATTGCGGCTGTTGACCACGCGGGTCTGCGGCGGCGGAACGCTGGCTGCCTCCTGGCGCTGTTGCGGCACCGGTGACAGCCCGGCCTGTGCCTGCGGCACGATCCCGGCCTGGTTGTCGCGCGGGCGCTGCGCCTTGTCGTGGTCGCCACCGCCCTGCTGATTGGCCTGGGCCAGGAAATCGGCCTGCTTGGGGGTCAGCGGGGTCTGGGTCTGGCTGAAGATCACATCCAGGGTGGGCACCAGCGGCGCGCTGTCACTGACCGCGAAGCCGACTCCCAGCAGCAGCAACGCGTGCACGAGCACGGACAGCGTCAGGGTCGCGCCCAGCCGCTGGGATTCGCGCGCCTGCCACGTCGGGGCCGGGACGACGCTGGCGCTCATCGCGGCAGGCTGGCCTCGATCGCATCGAACAGGGTGCCGGCGATGTTCAGTCCGAACTGAGCGTCGAGCTCGCGCACGCAGGTCGGGCTGGTGACATTGACTTCGGTCAGGTAATCGCCGATCACGTCCAGGCCGACGAAGCGCATGCCGCGCCGCTTCATCTCCGGCCCGACCTGGGCGGCGATCCAGCGGTCGCGTTCGCTCAGTGGGCGGCCTTCGCCACGGCCACCGGCGGCCAGGTTGCCACGGAACTCATCGCCCTGCGGAATCCGCGCCAGGCAGTAGTCCACCGGCTCGCCATCGACCAGCAGGATGCGCTTGTCGCCGGCGGTGATGTCCGGGATGAATTTCTGCGCCAGGGCCAGCGTGCGCTCGCCATCGGTCAGGGTTTCCAGGATCACATTGAGGTTGGGATCACCGGTGCCGCTGCGGAAGATCGAGCGCCCGCCCATGCCGTCCAGCGGCTTGAGCACCGCCTGGCCATGTTCGAGCACGAAGGCCTTCAGGTCCGCATTGCGGCGGCTGACCAGGGTCGGCGGGCAGCACTGCGGGAACAGCAGGGCGGCCAGCTTCTCGTTGTAGTCGCGCAGGCCCTGGGGGTCGTTGACGACCATCGCACCGGCCTGCTGGGCGACGCTGAGCACATGGGTGTCGTAGATGAATTCGGCATCCACCGGCGGGTCCTTGCGCATCAGCACCACCTGGCCGGGGCCGAACACGGTCTGGCTGAACTCGCCCAGGGTGAACCAGTCGTTCTTGTCCTCGCGCACCTGCAGCGGGGCGGTGCGGGCGATGGCCTGGCCATCGCGCAGGGCCAGCCCGCCGGGGCTGACGTAGTGCAGCGCATGGCCGCGGCGCTGGGCTTCCAGCAGCATCGCGAAGGTGGTGTCCTTGGCAATCTTGATATGGGCGATGGGGTCCATCACCACGATGACATTCAACGGCATGGTCGCAACCTGGCGGGCAGGCCGATGATGGTAGCGACAATGGGTCCGCAATGCCTGCCCGGGGGCGCGGAACGCAGTGTCCGGCCGGGCGGGCGCCGCCCCGGATTTGCGCAAACGGCCCGGCCCGGGCGCCCGCCGGGCCGCTGGCGCCGGGGCCGCGGTGGGTGTGCTTGAAGCGCGCGGCGGTATTGGGATATAGATACGCTTTCGCAGCGACGCCGGGGATCAGGCAAGCGTCGCGCGCTTGGGGAAAGGTAATGACTGAATACATGGCTGCGGGTGGGGAACTCGCAGGGCTGCGCGTGATGGTCATCGATGATTCGAAGACCATCCGCAGAACCGCGGAAACCCTGCTGAAGCGGGAAGGCTGCGAAGTGGTGACCGCGACCGATGGGTTCGAGGCATTGGCCAAGATCGCCGATCAACAGCCGCAGATCATCTTCGTGGACATCATGATGCCGCGGCTGGACGGGTATCAGACCTGTGCGCTGATCAAGGGCAACCAGCTGTTCAAGTCCACGCCGGTGATCATGCTGTCCTCCAAGGACGGCCTGTTCGACAAGGCACGCGGCCGCATCGTCGGCTCGGAGCAGTACCTGACCAAGCCATTCACGCGTGAAGAACTGCTGGGTGCCATCCGCACATACGTCAACGCCTGACCAGGGGGGAAAGGCACAATGGCTCGAATCGTACTGATCGAGGATTCACCGACCGACCGTGCGGTGTTCACGCAGTGGTTGACCAAGGCCGGTCATGAAGTCCTGGAAGCGGACAACGCCGAGGACGGGCTCAAGCTCGTGCGCGAGCAGTCACCGCAGCTGGTGCTGATGGACGTGGTCCTGCCCGGCATGAGTGGCTTCCAGGCCACCCGTGCGATGGCGCGCGACGCGGCCACCAAGCACATTCCGGTGGTCATCGTCAGCACCAAGGCGATGGAAACCGACAAGGCGTGGGGGCTGCGCCAGGGGGCGGCCGACTACATCGTCAAGCCGCCGCGCGAGGAGGAACTGATCGCGCGGATCAACCAGTTGGTGGTCTGATGCGTTCTCCTTTCGACATCCTCCAGGCCTATGAGCGGCGCAGCCTGGCCCATGCCGTGCAGCTGCCCGAGCGGCAGTTCTCGCAGGACCTGTGGCGTGGCGTCGGCTACCGCGTGGGCAAGCGCCGGCTGGTCTCGGATTTCCGCGAAGTGGTGGAAATCGTGCCGATGCCGCCGATCACCCCGGTGCCGGGCGCCCAGCCGTGGCTGCTGGGCGTGGGCAACCTGCGCGGCAACCTGTTTCCGGTGGTGGACCTGAAGTGCTTCCTGGAAGGCGAGCGCACCGTGCAGCAGGAGGGTCAGCGCGTGCTGATCATGCGCCAGGCCGGCGGCGACGTGGCATTGACCATCGATGAACTGTTCGGCCAGCGCAGCTTCGAGCTGGACCAGGACATTGTCGCCGGCGATCTGGCTACCGGCCGCTATGCGCACTTCATCGACCGTGCGTTCCACGGCGATGGCCATGACTGGGGCGTGTTCTCGCTGTCGCTGCTGTCGCGTACCCCCGAATTCAGGCAGGCCGCGGCCTGACCGCAGGCGCCTGTCTCTCCGTATTGAAGATCGAGGTTGAACGATGAGTACTGCTTCGGAATCCGCCAAGGCCGGCAAGCTCGGCTCGGTGGGCACCAATTTCTGGCTCGGCCTGCTGGCCGTGTCGATGATCGTGTTCGGCGTCAACACCGGTGTAGCGACCTGGCAGGGCAGTCGCCTGGCCAGTGCGAGCACCGATGCGGCGAACCTGCAGGTGCTCTCGCAGCAGCTGGCCAACCAGGGCCGTGAGGCGGTCTCGGGCAACGCGCAGGCGTTCACCGCGTTCAAGCTGACCAAGAGCGACATCGAAAGTACCGTCAGTGGCCTGCAGGGCCGCTACGGCACCGAGACCAATGTCGCCGGGCCGCTGAACACGCTGATCCAGACCTGGGAGCCGCTCGGCAAGAGTGCCGGCCAGCTGGTCGCCAGCGAACCGGCCGTGCTGGCCCTGGCCGGCAACGCCAACAACTTCGTCAACGGCGTGCCCGCACTGCAGGCGCAGCTGAACGAAGTGGTCCGCGCGATGTCGGCCAGTGGCGCGCCGTCCTCGCAGGTCTACAACGCCCTGCAGCAGGTCGTGGTGGTCGGCTCGATGGCCCGCCGCGTGACGGAAATGCGCGCCGGTGGCGCCAATGCGGCTGCCGCGGGCGATGCGCTCGCCCGCGACTCGGTGGTCTTCACCCAGGTGCTCGATGCGCTGCGCAACGGCAACGAGGAACTGGGCATTGCCGCGGTCCGCAACGGTCCGGCGCTGGCCGCGCTGGAGCAGTCGCAGAAGCAGTGGGACACCATGAAGCAGGATGCCGACGCGATCCTGGCCAGCTCGCGCCAGCTGTTCGCCGCGCAGTCCTCGGCCGCGGCCCTGACGGGTGGTTCGGCAGACATGCTGCGCGACAGCAAGAAGCTGTTCGAAGCCTTCTCTTCGTTCGGCTCGCTGCGCGATACCCGCCTGTTCCCCAACTTCTGGCTGGGCGTGGCCTCTGGTGCGTTCTCGCTGATCGCCATCATCGGCTTCGTCGGCAGCACGGTGCGCAGCCGCTCGCGCGAACAGGAACTGCGGTACCAGACCCAGGTGGAATACAACAGCCGCAACCAGCAGGCCATCATGCGGCTGCTGGACGAAATCAGCTCGCTGGGTGAAGGCGACCTGACGGTGAAGGCCTCGGTGACCGAGGACATGACCGGCGCCATCGCCGACGCCATCAACTACGCCGTGGATGAGCTGCGCCACCTGGTGACCACCATCAACGACACCTCGGCCAAGGTCGCCGTGTCGACCCAGGAAACCCAGGCCACCGCGATGCAGCTGGCCGAAGCGGCGGGCCACCAGGCCAACCAGATCACCTCGGCCTCCGACCGCATCGGCGAAATCGCCTCGAGCATCGAGCAGGTGTCGCGCAACTCGGCCGAGTCGGCCGACGTGGCACAGCGCTCGGTGATCATCGCCGCCGAAGGTGCCGGCGTGGTGCGCGAAACGATCCAGGGCATGGACCAGATCCGCGACCAGATCCAGGAAACCTCCAAGCGCATCAAGCGCCTGGGCGAGTCCTCGCAGGAAATCGGCTCGATCGTGGAACTGATCAACGACATTTCCGAGCAGACCAACATCCTGGCGTTGAACGCCGCGGTGCAGGCAGCTTCAGCCGGTGAGGCCGGTCGCGGTTTCGCGGTGGTGGCCGACGAAGTGCAGCGGCTGGCAGAGCGCACCTCCGGTGCGACCCGACGGATCGAAAACCTGGTGCAGGCCATTCAGGCCGATACCAACGAGGCGGTCAGCTCGATGGAGCAGACCACCGCCGAAGTGGTCTCCGGTGCACGCCTGGCCGAAGACGCCGGTACCGCGCTGACCGAAATCGAGCGCGTCTCCAACGCGTTGAACAACCTCATCAAGAACATCTCGATCGCTGCCCAGCAGCAGTCGGCCGCGGCATCGGACATCACCCGCACCATGGGCGTGATCCGTCAGATTACCGGCCAGACCTCGCAGGGCGCGGGACAGACCGCCGAGTCGATCGGCCACCTGGCACAGCTGGCGGCCGACCTGCGCCGCTCGGTCGCCGACTTCAAGCTGCCGGCGTGAGCCGCGGGCAGGGCGGAGAGGGAAGGAACAAGCAGATGATGCATCGCGAGAAATCACCGCACGCCATGTGCGCCGAGCTGCCGGGAGACCTGGCATGAGCACGCTGCGCGATGCCATGAGCCACGCTGCGCTGGGCTGGGTCAAGCCGGAGCTGGACGAGACCCTGCGCCAGGTGCGCAACGAGGTCGAGTACTACGTGGAAGACCCCGCCGATGGCAGCCGGATGCGCTTCTGCGCCGGCTACCTGCACCAGGTGCAGGGCACCCTGCGGATGGTCGAGCTGTATGCCCCGGCGATGGTGGCCGAGGAGCTGGAGCAGCTGGCCAATGCGATCGGTGCCGGTGAGGTGCCCGACCGTGATGAAGCCTGCGCCACGCTGATGCGTGGCAGCGTACTGCTGCCCGATTACCTGGAGCGCCTGCAGAACGGTCACCGCGACATCCCGATCGTGCTGCTGCCGCTGCTCAATGACATCCGCTCGGCGCGCGCCGCGCCGGGCATCAATGAAAGCGTGCTGTTCGCCTTCGCGCCGGACAGCGCGAGCGCCACCGAAGCCGAGCTGGATCACGCGCGCGGCAGCCTGAGCGGGCGCAATCGCGAGCTGCTCGATACGGTTGGCAATGCGGTCAAGGAAGAACTGCTGCGCATCAAGGATGCGCTGGACCTGCACCTGCGTACCGGCGGCGAGCCGGTGCAGCTGCAGACCCAGGTCAACGAGCTGGGCGCGGTGGCCGACACGCTGGGCATGATGGGCCTGGGCGTGGCCCGCGGCGTGGTCGTACAGCAGCGCGACGCGCTGCGCGACGTGGTCGAGGGCGTGCAGCAGATCGATGAAACGCTGCTGCTGGATATCGCCGGCGCGCTGCTCTACGTGGATGCCTCGCTGGATGACCAGGTCGCCCATCTGGGCGCCGGCGGCAGTGGCGAAGACGATCCGAGCGCGGTGGAGAACCGGCGCACGGTGGAGGTGCTGGCGCATGAAGCCATCGCCAACTTCGCTGCGGCGCGCGAGCATTTCGTCGCCTTCATCGAAACCAACTGGAACCACCAGCAGCTGCAGGAAGTACCGCGCCTGCTCGGCGAGGTCGCCGGTGCGCTGCGCATGCTGGATCTGACGGTGCCGGCCGATTACCTGCAGGGCGTGCGCCAGTACATCGCCGTTGAACTGCTCGGCAAGCAGCGCGTGCCCAGCGGGCGCCAGCTGGACACCCTGGCCGACGCCATGGCCAGCCTGGAGTATTACCTCGAGGCCCTGCGCGAACGTCGCCCGGGCCGCGATGAAATCCTGGACATCACCCGCAGCAGCCTGGAAACCCTGCGTTACTGGCCGCTGCCGGCTGCCAACCAGCCCACCCCCGATACCGGGCCGGCGTCGTTGCCGGTCGCGGCCGAACCCATCGAGCTCACGCCGTGGGACGCGCCTGCACCGGAGCCGATCAAGCTCGGCGTCACTGCCGACATCCCGCGCCCGGCCAACCTGCCGCCGCCGCTGCCGGACGTCACCTTCGATCCGCCGCCGGCGAACACTGCCCCGCTGCCCGCGGCACCGGTGGCGCTGGTATTCGACGCCTCCACCGCCCCGGTCGCCGCCGATGCGCCGCAGTGGACGCTGGCCAGCCATGACGATGTGGACGAACTGCCTACGTTCGCCCATTTCGATCCGGTCATTGCCGAAGTGCCCGCCGGCGCCGGGTGGGACGTCGCGCCGCTGCCGACCGTGCACGCCGATGCTGTGCACGACGCGGTGGATGTGCCGACGTCGGAGCGTGCGCCCGAGGTTTCGGACGTGTCGCTGGAGATGCCGGCCTTCGTGGCCACGGGCACCGGGTTTGATCCGGTGGCCGCCGAGCACGAGATGCTGGAGCTGAGCGACGAGCCGATCGAATTCACCTTCGATGAGGACCTGCGCAACGCCGACGACGTGCTGTCGCTTCAGATCGATGACAGCGGCACCTACACCGACACCGATAGCGATGGCATTGCCGCGGAGACGGCTGCTTCCAGCCCGTTCGCGCAGAGTGCGGTGGATGTGGAAGCCCTGCCGACGTTCCTGCAGGAGATTCCGGTGGCCTCGGTGGACGACAGTGTCGCCGAGCCGACCGATGCGTTCATCGATGGCACCGACACGGTGCTGCAGGCCGAGGCAGATGCCGCGCTGCCGCCGCCCGCAGTGCAGGATGCGGTCATCCGCCGTATCGAGCTGGACGACGAATCCACCCGCTTCCTGGCCGAACTGGACGCCGCCGCCGCGCAGTTCCGCCCGGAAGGCGCCGGCACCGGTACGGTGCCGGCCACCTCTGCAGCGGCCCGCCCCGCACTGGCCGGGGCCCCCGCCCCCCCCCGCCA
>NZ_JASCOO010000061.1:0-26840 GCF_029959485.1 Stenotrophomonas sp. PS02301 | reverse complement strand
AACGTGAAGATGGTTGTCACCCTGATCAACCCGGTCGCCATGGATGAAGGCCTGCGCTTCGCGATTCGCGAAGGCGGCCGTACCGTCGGCGCCGGCGTGGTCTCCAAGATCATCGCGTAATCTGCTAGAATCTGCGCCCCGATGTTGCCTGGGTAGGGCATCGGGGTGTAACCAAACGGGAAAAGAGGCGCAGGATGCTCCTCGTGTTCCCCAGACCAGGAAGGGTCGCGCCATTCAGGCTTTGTCAACAGTACCCCTGTTGACTGCCAACTTGTATGCGCGCTATACTTTTTGTCTGGGCAGATCGGGAGACCGGTCTGCCTCGATTTTTGAGGTCTACGGAAAGATCTTGTCGCCGCGCAGGAATGTGCGGCGTCTGCATTCAGGATATTCATGGGACAAGGCAACCCAGAGGCCTTGTCCGTCGCTCTTTTAACGAAGGAACCCACCGTCATGGCGGACCAAAAGATCCGGATTCGGCTGAAGGCGTTCGATCATCGTTTGATCGACCGTTCGGCCAGCGAGATCGTAGAAACGGCAAAGCGGACCGGCGCGCAAGTGCGTGGCCCGATCCCCCTGCCGACCAAGATCGAGCGTTACACCATTCTCGTCTCGCCGCACGTCGATAAAGACGCGCGTGACCAGTACGAGACCCGCACGCATAAGCGCGTGCTCGATATCGTTGACCCGAACGACAAGACCGTGGACGCGCTGATGAAGCTCGAACTGGCTGCCGGCGTCGACGTTCAGATCAAGCTGACCTGAGGACTACGACCATGACGAAGAAATATTCGTTGGGCTTCGTGGGCCGCAAGGCTGGCATGAGCCGCGTGTTCACCGAAGATGGCCAGGCCATCCCGGTAACCCTGATTGAAGCTACCCCGAACCGCATCGCGCAGATCAAGACCGTCGAAGCTGACGGCTACAGCGCCGTGCAGGTGACCGTCGGCGCGCGTCGCGCTGCCCTGGTCAACAAGCCGGAAGCCGGTCACTTCGCCAAGGCGAAGGTCGACGCGGGCCGTGGCCTGTGGGAATTCCGCGTTGAAGACGCGCAGCTCGGCGATTTCGCCGTTGGCGGCGAAGTCAAGGCGGACATCTTTGAAGTTGGCCAGAAGGTCGACGTCCAGGGTGTCACCAAGGGTAAGGGCTTCCAGGGCACCATCAAGCGCTACAACTTCCGTATGGGCGATGCAACCCACGGTAACTCGCTGTCGCATCGCGCGCCGGGTTCCTTGGGCCAGCGCCAGACCCCGGGTCGTGTTTTCCCGGGTAAGAAGATGTCCGGCCACATGGGTTCGGTGCAGCAGAGCACCCAGAACCTTGAAGTGGTGAAGGTCGATGTCGAACGTGGTCTGATCGCAATCCGTGGTGCCGTTCCGGGCGCAGCGGGTGGTGACGTGATCGTTCGTCCGGCTAGCAAGGCATAAGGAGAGATGACGATGGAACTCGTTATCACGGGTAGCAACAACAAGGTCTCGGTCTCCGATGCCGTGTTCGGTCGCGATTTCAGCGAAGATCTGGTTCACCAGGTCGTCGTTGCTTACCGCAACGCCGGTCGCGCCGGCACCAAGGCACAGAAGACTCGCTCTGAAGTGGCTGGTACCACCAAGAAGTCGAAGAAGCAGAAGGGCGGCGGCGCGCGTCATGGCGCACTGACGGCTCCGATCTTCATCGGCGGCGGTGTCACCTTCGCGGCCAAGCCGCGCAGCTTCGAGCAGAAGGTCAACCGCAAGCAGTACCGTGCAGCCATGTGCGCGATCCTGTCCGAGCTGAACCGCCAGGGCCGTCTGACGATCGTGGAGTCCTTCGATGTCGAAGCGACCAACACCAAGTCGTTGATCGCCAAGCTGGCCGGCCTGGAAGTGGGCAAGCGTCCGCTGATCGTCACCGAAGATGCTTCCGAGCACCTGTACCTGTCGGCGCGCAACGTTCCCTACGTGGAAGTGCGTGACGTGCAGGGCCTGGACCCGGTGTCGCTGGTCGGTGCCGACACGGTCGTCATCACCGCTGATGCGGTCAAGAAGGTCGAGGAGTGGCTGGCATGAGCAGCAACGAAAAAGTCTTCAGCGTGCTGCGCGCTCCGCGAGTCTCCGAAAAGACCGCGCGCCTGCAGGAACATTCCAACCAGTATGTCTTCGAAGTTTCGAACGAAGCCACCAAGGCCGATGTAAAGGCCGCGGTTGAGCAGCTGTTCGACGTCAAGGTCGAGTCGGTCAACGTGCTGAACGTGAAGGGCAAGAACAAGTCCTTCCGTAACCGCACCGGCCGCCGCGGCGATTGGCGCAAGGCGTACGTGCGTCTCGCCGATGGCCAGTCCATCGATGTAACGGCCAAGGCCTGAGGTCCATCCCATGCCATTGATGAAATTCAAACCCACTTCTCCCGGCCGTCGTTCGGCCGTGCGCGTGGTCACGCCCGATCTGCACAAGGGCGCGCCGCATGCAGCGCTGCTGGAGCCGCAGAGCAAGTCCGGTGGTCGTAACCACCACGGCCGCATCACCACCCGTCACGTGGGCGGTGGTCACAAGCAGCACTACCGAGTCATCGACTTCAAGCGCAACAAGGAAGGCATTCCGGCGCGCGTGGAACGCATCGAATACGATCCGAACCGCACCGCCCATATCGCCCTGCTGTGCTACGTCGACGGCGAACGCCGCTACATCATCGCACCGAAGGGCCTGAAGGCCGGTGACCAGGTGATCGCGGGTTCGGATGCGCCGATCAAGACCGGTAACACGCTGCCGCTGCGCAACATCCCGGTCGGTACCACTGTCCACGGCATCGAACTGAAGCCGGGCAAGGGTGCTCAGATCGCGCGTGCCGCCGGCGCTGCCGTGCAGCTCGTCGCTCGTGAAGGTATCTACGCCACCCTGCGCCTGCGCTCGGGTGAAATGCGTAAGGTGCCGGTCGAGTGCCGCGCCACCATCGGTGAAGTCGGTAACGACGAACACAACCTGGAAAAGCTGGGCAAGGCTGGCGCCAAGCGCTGGCGTGGTGTCCGCCCGACCGTTCGTGGTGCTGCCATGAACCCGGTTGACCATCCGCACGGCGGTGGTGAGGCGAAGGCCGGCCAGGGCAACCCGCATCCGGTCACCCCGTGGGGTGTCCCGACCAAGGGTTACAAGACGCGCCATAACAAGCGCACCCAGCAATTCATCGTCCGCGATCGTAGGGGCTAATCGACCATGGCACGTTCACTCAAGAAGGGCCCGTTTGTCGATCACCACCTCATCAAGAAGGTGGAAGCCGCTGCGGGTAGCAAGAAGCCGATCAAGACCTGGTCGCGCCGTTCGATGATCCTGCCGGAAATGGTAGGCGTCACCATCGCCGTTCATAACGGTAAGAACCACGTTCCGGTGCTCGTCAACGAGAACATGGTCGGCCACAAGCTCGGCGAATTTGCCATCACCCGGACCTTCAAGGGTCACGGTGGTGACAAGAAGTCGGGCAAGTAAGGAGAGATGACAATGGAAGCGAAAGCAATCCTGCGCTCCGCGCGCATCTCTGCGCAGAAAGCCCGCCTGGTCGCTGACCAGGTGCGCGGCCTGCCGGCCGAGCGTGCGGTCAACCTGCTGAAGTTCTCGGACAAGAAGGCTGCCCACCTGATCAAGAAGGTGGTGGAGTCGGCTATTGCAAACGCCGAGAACAACCAGGGCGCCGACGTCGACGAGCTGAAGGTACAGACCATCATGGTAGATGAAGGTCCGACCCTGAAGCGTTTCATGGCGCGGGCGAAAGGCCGCGGCACCCGCATCCTCAAGCGCACCAGCCACATCACTGTGGTTGTGGGCGCCGGCAAGTAAGCGGAAAGGAAAACACCATGGGTCATAAAGTTCATCCGATTGGTATCCGCCTCGGCATTTCCAAGGACTGGAACTCCAAGTGGTACGCCAACAAGGCCGAGTTCGCTGGTTATCTGGCAGCCGACCTGAAGGTGCGGGAAATGCTGCGCAAGAAGCTTGCGCAGGCCGGCATCAGCAAGATCCTGATCGAGCGTCCGGCAAAGACCGCTCGCGTGACGATCCACACCGCCCGTCCGGGCGTGGTGATCGGCAAGCGCGGTGAGGACATCGAGAAGCTGCGCAAGGAAGTGAGCGAAATGATGGGCGTCCCGGCGCACATCAACGTCACCGAAGTGCGTAAACCCGAGCTGGACGCACAGCTGGTTGCCGAGTCGATCGCGCAGCAGCTTGAGCGTCGCATCATGTTCCGCCGCGCGATGAAGCGTTCGGTCGGCAACGCGATGCGCCTCGGTGCCCTGGGCATCAAGGTCAACGTCGGTGGCCGCTTGAACGGCGCAGAAATCGCCCGTTCGGAGTGGTACCGCGAAGGCCGCGTGCCGCTGCATACGCTGCGTGCCGACATCGACTATGGCTTCGCTGAAGCCAAGACGACCTACGGCATCATCGGCATCAAGGTCTGGATCTACAAGGGCGAAGTCTTCGATTTCTCCCAGGTTGGCCAGGAAAAGCAGGACGACTCCCCGCGCAACGATCGTAACGATCGCGGCGACCGCGGTGACCGTCCGTCGCGCCCGGCTCGTGAAGCGAGGTAACGACAATGTTGCAACCCAAGCGAACCAAATACCGCAAGGTACACAAGGGCCGTAACGATGGTCTGAGCTGGAGCGGCAACGCTGTCAGCTTCGGCGAATACGGCCTGAAGGCAACCGCTCATGGTCAGCTGACCGCGCGTCAGATCGAAGCGGCTCGCCGCTCGATCAGCCGCTACGTCAAGCGCGGCGGCAAGATGTGGATCCGAGTGTTCCCCGACAAGCCGATCACCAAGAAGCCCATCGAAGTCCGAATGGGTTCTGGTAAGGGCAACGTGGAGTACTGGGTAGCCCAGATCCAGCCCGGCCGCATGATCTATGAAATCGAAGGCGTCGCAGAAGACGTGGCACGTGAGGCGTTCCGCCTGGCTGCCGCCAAGCTCTCCGTGACCACCACTTTCGTGACCCGGACGGTGCTCTGATGGATATCAAACAACTTCGCGAAAAGTCGGCTGACGACCTGAAGAGCCACCTGATCGACCTGCGTAAGGAGCAGTTCTCGCTCCGTATGCAGCAGGTCACTGGCCAGCTGCCGAAGACCCACGAAACCCGCCGGGTTCGCCGCGAGATCGCTCGCGTCAAGACCCTGCTCGGCAGCACCAAGTAAGGATGGCCGCGATGAGCGATAACAACGACAGCAAGACGCTGCGCACGGTCGAAGGCCGTGTCGTCAGCAACAAGATGGACAAGACGGTCACCGTGTTGGTGGAGCGCCTGGTCAAGCACGCCCTGTACGGCAAGTACATCAAGCGTTCGACCAAGCTGCACGCACACGACGCCGACAACACCTGCAACGAAGGTGATGTCGTTCGTGTGACCGAGATTGCTCCGATGTCCAAGACCAAGAACTGGCGCGTGGTGGAAGTCATCACGCGTGCGGTTCAATAAGGAGATCTGACTCATGATCCAGATGCAGAGCTACCTCGAAGTCGCGGACAATTCCGGTGCCAAGGAAGTGATGTGCATCAAGGTGCTCGGCGGCTCCAAGCGCCGCTACGCGCACATTGGCGACATCATCAAGGTCACCGTGAAGGATGCAATCCCGCGCGGCAAGGTCAAGAAGGGTGAAGTGTTCGACGCCGTCGTGGTGCGTACCCGCAAGGGTGTGCGTCGCGCCGATGGTTCGCTGATCCGTTTCGATGCCAACGCCGCGGTCCTGCTCAACAACAAGCAAGAGCCGATCGGTACCCGCATCTTCGGACCGGTGACGCGTGAACTTCGTTCCGAGAAGTTCATGAAGATCGTCTCGCTCGCTCCCGAAGTGCTGTGAGCGACAGGAGATAATCATGGCTAACCGTATCAAGAAGGGCGACCAGGTTGTCGTCAACACCGGCAAGGACAAGGGCAAGCAGGGCGAAGTCGTCCGCGTCGACGGCGATCGTGTGATCGTCGCCAACGTGAACATCGTCAAGCGCCACACCAAGCCGAACCCGCAGGCAGGCGTTGCCGGCGGCGTGGTCGAGCGTGAAGCGTCGATCCATATCTCCAACGTGAATGTGCTGAACCCGGCTTCGGGCAAGGGCGAGCGCGTTGGCTTCAAGGTGCTGGAGGATGGACGCAAACTGCGTGTGTTCCGCTCCAGCGGTGAGGCGCTCGACGCCTGAGGAATGAGCAGATGAATTCCCGTCTCGAAAAGTTTTACAAGGAAGAAGTGGTGCCGGCGCTGATGAAGCAGTTCGGCTACACCAATCCGATGCAGGTTCCGAAGCTGGTCAAGGTCACCCTGAACATGGGTGTCGGCGAAGCAGCCACGAACAAGAAGATCCTGGAAAATGCCGTCGCCGACATGGCCAAGGTCTCCGGTCAGAAGCCGATCGTGACCAAGTCCCGCGTCTCGGTGGCATCGTTCAAGATCCGCGATGGTTGGCCGATCGGCTGCAAGACCACGCTGCGTCGTGAAAAGATGTACGAGTTCATGGACCGTCTGATCAACATCTCGTTGCCGCGCGTGCGCGACTTCCGTGGTGTCTCGGGTCGTTCCTTCGACGGTCGTGGCAACTTCAACATGGGTGTGAAGGAACAGATCATCTTCCCGGAAATCGACTTCGACGCTGTCGACGCGATCCGCGGCATGGATATCGCCATCACCACCACCGCCAAGACCGATGCGGAAGCGAAGGCGCTGCTCGCAGCGTTCAAGTTCCCGTTCCGTAACTGATACGTCGAGGAATCCGAAATGGCAAAGACCTCCATGGTCAACCGCGACCTCAAGCGTGCGAAGCTGGCCGTCAAGTACGCCGGCAAGCGTGAAGAGCTGAAGAAGATCATCTCCAGCGCGACCGCGTCGTACGACGAAAAGGCCGAGGCCGTCATCAAGCTGCAGAAGCTGCCGCGCGATTCGTCGCCGAGCCGTCACCGCAACCGTTGCGAGCTCTCGGGCCGCCCGCGTGGCGTGTACAGCAAGTTCGGCCTGGGCCGTAACAAGCTGCGCGAAGCCACCATGCGTGGTGACGTGCCGGGCCTGCGCAAGGCCAGCTGGTAAGGGATTCGTCCCTTCAACTGCCCGGTGCCTTCATGGCGCAGGGCAGGGGAGAGGGGCCGGTTTTCCGGCTCTGATCCCGGATTAAGGGAGCCCGACGCAAGTCGGGCTCTTTTTGCCGTATACTCCCGCGTCTTGCTCGCCCGCAAGGCGTGAGCAGTGTGTGAAGACGGGCCCTGGCCCATTCCAGGTAGACACAAGATTTTCGCGAAAGCGGATATCGGTGCACTCAAAGGTATCGACTATGAGCATGACTGATCCCATCGCCGACCTGCTGGTACGCATCAAGAATGCGGCCGCGGTTGGCAAGCAGACGGTGAAAGCACCGTCCTCCAAGATCAAGGTGGCAATCGCAGAGGTGTTGAAGGCCGAAGGCTACATCACCGATCTGCGCGTGACCAAGATCGAGAACAACAAGGCCGAGCTTGAAATCGTCCTGAAGTATTTCGAGGGCAAGCCGGTCATCGAGACCCTGAAGCGCTTCTCGCGTTCGGGTCTGCGCCAGTACCGTGGCAAGTCCGAGCTGCCGAAGGTCCTCAACGGCCTGGGTATCTCCATCATCTCCACCTCCAAGGGCATCATGACTGATGCGCAGGCGCGCCAGTTGGGCGTCGGCGGCGAAGTCCTGTGCTTCGTGGCCTAAGGCGAGAAGGAACCAACTATGTCCCGCGTAGCCAAGAAGCCAGTCAACCTGCCCAAGGGCGTTGAACTGAACATCCAGCCGGAATCCGTCAGCGTGAAGGGCCCGAAGGGCACCCTGTCGCTTGCCAAGGTTGCTGGCGTTGAAATCACTGTCGACAACGGCGTTGCCACCCTGGCCGCCAACGATGCCTCGCTGGTTGCCCTCACCGGCACCGTGCGCGCCATCCTGGCCAACATGGTCAAGGGCGTCACCGACGGCTTCGAGCGCAAGCTTGAGCTGGTCGGCGTCGGCTACCGTGCTGCCATGCAGGGCAAGGATCTGAACCTGTCGCTCGGGTTCTCGCATCCGGTCCTGTTCGTGGCGCCGGAAGGCATCACCATCTCGACCCCGACCCAGACCGAAGTGCTGGTCCAGGGCACCGACAAGCAGCGCGTTGGCGAAGTTGCCGCCAAGATCCGTGGCTTCCGTCCGCCGGAGCCCTACAAGGGCAAGGGTGTGAAGTACGCCGGCGAAGTCATCATTCGTAAGGAAGCCAAGAAGGCCTAATTCAGGTCCTCAGCTTTCCAAGGAAAAAGATCATGAACAAGAACATCGCTCGTCTGCGTCGTGCCAAGTCGACCCGTGCACACATCCGTGTGCTCGGCGTGCCGCGCCTGTCGGTGCTGCGCACCGGCCAGCACCTGTACGCCCAGGTCTTCACCGCCGATGGCTCCAAGGTGCTGGCTTCGGCCAACACCACCCAGGCCGACGTCAAGGAAGGCTTGAAGAACGGCAAGAACAGCGACGCCGCCACCAAGGTCGGCAAGCTGGTCGCCGAGCGCGCCAAGGCTGCGGGCATCGAGAAGGTCGCTTTCGACCGCTCGGGCTACCGCTACCACGGTCGCATCAAGGCACTGGCTGATGCAGCCCGCGAAGGCGGCCTGCAGTTCTAAGGGATAAGGAAGCGGGGCTGGTCCCCGCTTCCGCCTGCCTGCCGGCGCGGGTTGCGCCGGGCGACGTCCTTCTTCTGCAGGGGCGCTCGATCCACCGCTTCATTTCACAGCTATAAGCGGCATTGAGCCGTACATACTCAATCAATCAAGGAATCAACATGGCAGAAGAACGTCAGCAGCGGGGTCGCGATCGCGATCGCCGCGAAGAGAAAGTCGACGACGGCATGATCGAAAAGCTGGTCGCGGTCAACCGCGTCAGCAAGACCGTCAAGGGCGGTCGCCAGTTCACCTTCACCGCACTGACCGTGGTCGGTGATGGCGCAGGCAAGGTTGGCTTCGGTTATGGCAAGGCGCGTGAAGTGCCGGTCGCGATCCAGAAGTCGATGGAACAGGCTCGCAAGAACCTGGCTAATGTCGATCTGAACAACGGCACGTTGTGGCACCCGGTGAAGTCCGGCCACGGCGCAGCTCGCGTGTTCATGATGCCGGCCTCCGAAGGTACCGGTGTGATCGCCGGTGGTGCCATGCGCGCCGTCCTGGAAGCCGTTGGCGTCAAGAACGTGCTGGCCAAGGCCGTCGGCTCGCGCAACCCGATCAACCTGGTTCGCGCCACGCTGAAGGGTCTGAGCGAAATGCAGTCGCCGGCCCGCATCGCGGCCAAGCGCGGCAAGAAGGTGGAGGATCTCAACCATGGCTAATGACACCACCAAGACCATCAAGGTCCGTCTGGTTGGCGGCCTGCGCGGCGCCCAGGCACGTCACCGCCTGTCGGTGAAGGCGCTTGGCCTCGGCAAGCTCAATAGCGTACGTGAACTGAAGGACAGCCCGCAGGTTCGCGGTCTGATCAACAAGGTCCACTACCTCGTCAAGGTTGAGGAATAATCCAATGACCATGCATCTCAATGAACTGAGCCCGGCACCGGGCGCTCGTAAAGAGCGTACCCGCGTCGGTCGTGGTATCGGCTCCGGCCTGGGCAAGACCTGCGGCCGCGGCCACAAGGGTTCGTTCGCCCGTAAGGGTGGCGGCAAGATCAAGGCAGGCTTCGAAGGCGGCCAGACCCCCATGCAGCGTCGTCTGCCGAAGGTCGGTTTCCGTTCCAAGATCGCCAAGGACACCGCTGAAGTGCTGTCCTACCAGCTTGAGCGTCTGGAAGCTGGCGAGATCGACTTTGCCGCGCTGCGCGCTGCCAAGCTGGTCCCGAGCACCGCTAAGCGTGCCAAGATCGTCATGAAGGGTGGCCTGACCAAGGCATTCACCCTGAAGGGCGTCGCTGCAACGGCCAGTGCCAAGGCCGCGATCGAAGCTGCCGGCGGCAGCGTACAGGAGTAAGACATGGCGCAAGCTGGCATTGGTAACCTCGGCGGCGGGCTCGGCAAGTTCACGGAACTCCGCCAGCGACTGCTGTTCGTCATCGGGGCATTGATCGTCTACCGCATCGGCTGTTATGTGCCGGTGCCTGGCGTCAATCCCGATGCCATGCTTGCGCTCATGCAGGCGCAGGGCGGCGGCATCGTGGACATGTTCAACATGTTCTCGGGCGGCGCCCTGCACCGTTTCAGCATTTTCGCGCTGAACGTGATGCCGTACATCTCGGCATCCATCGTGATGCAGCTGGCGGTCCACATCTTCCCGGCATTGAAGTCGATGCAGAAGGAAGGTGAATCGGGTCGTCGCAAGATCACCCAATATTCCCGCATCGGCGCCGTGTTGCTGGCGGTGGTGCAGGGCGGCAGCATCGCGCTGGCGCTGCAGAACCAGGTCTCCCCGGGCGGTGCCCCGGTCGTCTACGCACCGGGCATGGGCTTCGTGCTCACCGCCATCGTCGCCCTGACCGCCGGTACCATCTTCCTGATGTGGGTCGGTGAGCAGGTCACCGAGCGCGGCATCGGCAACGGTGTGTCGCTGATCATCTTCGCCGGCATCGTGGCCGGCCTGCCGGGCGCGGTCATCCACACCGTGGAAGCCTACCGCGACGGCAACATGAGCTTCATCGCCCTGCTGCTGATCGTGCTGGTGGTGCTGGCCTTCACCTACTTCGTGGTGTTCGTCGAGCGCGGCCAACGCCGCATCACGGTGAACTACGCACGTCGCCAGGGTGGCCGCAACGCGTACATGAACCAGACCTCGTTCCTGCCGCTGAAGCTGAACATGGCGGGCGTGATCCCGGCCATTTTCGCCTCGAGCATCCTGGCATTCCCGACGACGCTGGCCATGTGGTCCGGCCAGGCCAGTTCGGCCACGTGGCTGCAGAAGGTCGCCAACGCCCTCGGGCCAGGCGAGCCGCTGCACATGATCGTGTTCGCCGCGCTGATCAGTGGTTTCGCGTTCTTCTACACCGCGCTGGTGTTCAACTCGCAGGAAACCGCCGACAACCTGAAGAAGTCGGGCGCGCTGATTCCGGGCATCCGTCCGGGCAAGGCCACCGCCGACTACGTGGATGCCGTGCTGACCCGCCTGACGGCCGCCGGTTCGCTGTACCTGGTGATCGTCTGTCTGCTGCCGGAAATCCTGCGCACCCAGCTCGGCGCCTCGTTCTACTTCGGCGGCACCTCGCTGCTGATCGTGGTGGTGGTGGTGATGGACTTCATTGCCCAGATCCAGGCGCACCTGATGTCGCACCAGTATGAGAGCCTGTTGAAGAAGGCCAACCTGAAGGGCGGCAACCGCGGCGGTTTTGCCCGCGGCTGATTGACCTGTTACACTAGTCTTCTTGTTGCGAAGGCCCTCCGGTTCCCGGACTGGCCTTCCAAATCGAAGGGCGGCCCCTGCAGCGGTTTCGGGTGGGGGTGTGATGTGGTGGTCCTGCGCGGGAGTAGCGCGGGCGGCGGCGGGGGCAACCTCTGCAGTCAACGACATCCGGCGCCGGAGCATGGGCACACTCCCCACGCCGGGTCCATGGAACCTTCAGGTTCCACGGGCTTCCCAGTAAACCGAGACCTTGATAGAATCGCTAGTTCACTTTTTTGATCCATCCTGCCGGATTGGCGCGCCCATGGTGCGCTGTCGGCCATCACTCAGCTGGAGAACCGCGTCATGGCGCGTATTGCAGGCGTCAACCTGCCAGCCCAGAAGCACGTCTGGGTCGGGTTGCAAAGCATTTACGGCATCGGCCGTACCCGTTCGAAGAAGGTCTGCGACGCCGCAGGCGTGACCTCGACCACCAAGATCCGCGATCTGTCGGAGCCGGAAATCGAGCGTCTGCGTCTCGAAGTCGGCAAGTACATCGTGGAAGGCGATCTGCGCCGTGAAATCGGTATCGCGATCAAGCGCCTGATGGATCTGGGCTGCTACCGCGGTCTGCGTCACCGTCGCGGTCTGCCGCTTCGTGGCCAGCGCACCCGTACCAACGCCCGCACCCGCAAGGGCCCGCGCAAGGCGATCAGGAAGTAAGGGACCTAAGAAATGGCTAAGCCCGTCGCTAAGACCAAGAAGAAGATCAAGCGCGTCGTCACTGACGGCGTCGCCCACGTCCACGCTTCTTTCAACAACACCATCGTGACCATCACCGACCGTCAGGGCAACGCTCTGTCGTGGGCGACCTCCGGTGGCGCTGGCTTCCGCGGTTCGCGTAAGTCCACCCCGTTCGCTGCCCAGGTGGCTGCCGAGAAGGCCGGCCGTGCCGCGCTCGACTACGGCGTCAAGTCCCTGGAAGTCCGCATCAAGGGCCCGGGTCCGGGTCGTGAGTCGGCCGTGCGCTCGCTGAACAACGTGGGCTACAAGATCACCAACATCATCGACGTGACGCCAATCCCGCACAACGGGTGCCGTCCGCCGAAGAAGCGTCGCGTCTAAAGGAGCGATAAGAAATGGCTCGTTATATCGGTCCTACCTGTAAGCTCGCCCGCCGCGAAGGCGCCGACCTTTCCCTCAAGAGCCCGGCCCGTGCGCTGGACTCCAAGTGCAAGCTGGAGCAGAAGCCCGGCCAGCACGGCGCCACTGCCCGTAAGGGCAAGCTGTCCGACTACGCTACCCAGCTGCGTGAAAAGCAGAAGGTCAAGCGTATCTACGGTCTGCTGGAGCGTCAGTTCCGCAACTACTACAAGAAGGCCTCGACCAAGAAGGGCAACACCGGCGAGAACCTGCTGCAGTTGCTGGAAACCCGTCTTGACAACGTCGTTTACCGCATGGGCTTCGCAGTGACCCGTCCGGCTGCCCGTCAGCTGGTCTCGCACCGCGGTGTCACCGTGAACGGCAAGTCGGTCAATCTGGCTTCGTACCAGGTCAAGGCTGGCGACGCCGTCGCTCTGTCCGAGAAGGCTGCCAAGCAGCTGCGCGTCCAGGAAGCCCTGACCGTGTCTGCTACGCATGACCTGCGTCCGTCGTGGGTTGAAGTTGATTCCGGCAAGTTCGCCGGCATCTTCAAGGCCGTGCCGGATCGTTCGGACCTGCCTGCGGATATCAACGAAGCGCTGATCGTCGAGTTGTATTCGAAGTAATTCACATTGGAGAACCTCCGGGTCACACCGGAGGTTCGCAGGAGAACCCGCAACATGACGGTTACCGCCAACCAGGTTCTGCGTCCTCGCGGTCCGCAGATCGAACGCCTTACCGATACCCGCGCCAAGGTCGTCATCGAACCCTTGGAGCGTGGTTACGGGCATACGCTGGGCAACGCCCTGCGTCGCGTGCTGCTGTCGTCCATCCCGGGCTTCGCCATCACGGAAGTCGAAATCGATGGCGTACTGCACGAGTACACCACGCTTGAAGGCTTGCAGGAGGACGTGCTGGAAGTCCTGCTCAACCTGAAGGATGTGGCCATCCGCATGCATACCGGCGACAACGCTACGCTGTCGCTGTCCAAGCAGGGTCCGGGTGTCGTTACCGCTGCTGATATCAAGATTGACCATAACACCGAGATCCTCAATCCGGCTCATGTGATCTGCCATCTCACCAAGGATGTGGCGATCAACATGCGTCTGAAGGTCGAGCGCGGTTTCGGCTACCAGCCTGCTGCTGCTCGTCGTCGCCCGGATGAAGAAACCCGTGCCATCGGCCGCCTGGTCCTGGATGCGTCGTTCTCGCCGGTCCGTCGCGTCGCCTATTCGGTGGAAGCGGCCCGCGTGGAACAGCGTACCGATCTGGACAAGCTGGTGCTGGACATCGAGACCAACGCGACGATCGATGCCGAGGAAGCCGTGCGCACTGCCGCCGACATCCTCAGCGATCAGCTGTCGGTCTTCGGTGACTTCACCCACCGCGACCGCGGTGCGGCGAAGCCGGCCAACAACGGCGTGGATCCGGTGCTGCTGCGCCCGATCGACGATCTGGAGCTGACCGTGCGTTCGGCCAACTGCCTGAAGGCAGAGAGCATCTATTACATCGGCGATCTGATCCAGAAGACCGAAGTGGAGCTGCTCAAGACCCCGAACCTCGGCAAGAAGTCGCTGACCGAGATCAAGGAAGTCCTCGCACAGCGCGGTCTTTCGCTCGGCATGAAGCTGGAGAACTGGCCGCCGGCCGGTGTCGCCCAGCACGGCATGCTCGGCTGATCCAGCGCTACGCAAGATGCTTGACCCCGCACCTTCGGGTGCGGGGGCTTCACCCGCAACACCCCGCACCGACAGGTCGATAGCCTGCGGTGACGGCCAGCCAGGACGGCTGGCACCGGACCATCCGCAGTCCAAGCAGCAACGCCAGGATGGCGACAGCGATACCCAACCGATCCAACATTCACTTCAGGAATCACCGTCATGCGTCATATGAAGTCCGGTCGTAAGTTCAACCGCACCAGCGCCCATCGCGAAGCAATGTTCAAGAACATGGCCGCGTCGCTGTTCAAGCACGAGCTGATCAAGACCACCCTGCCGAAGGCCAAGGAACTGCGCCGCGTTGCCGAGCCGCTGATCACCCTGGCCAAGGTTGATTCGGTTGCCAACCGTCGTCTGGCGTTCGCTCGCCTGCGCGACAATGAAGCCGTCGGCAATCTGTTCACCACCCTGGGCCCGCGTTACGCGAGCCGTCCGGGCGGTTACCTGCGTCTGCTGAAGTGCGGTTTCCGCGCTGGCGACAATGCGCCGATGGCCTACGTGGAGCTGGTCGATCGTCCGGCTGCTGTGGCTGAAGCCGTCGAAGAGTAATCTTCGAGCTGTACCTGTTATTCGGTGAAGAACCCGGCCTTGTGCCGGGTTTTTCCGTTTCTGGGGTTTGATGGCGGCAACGCCTGCACACATGGTCGGTGCGCAGGGGGTAAAGCAAAGCATGTGGCGGTCGCGGTGCGTGGGTAGTGCCGGCCGCTGGCCGGCTCCTCAGTACCGTCGCTGCGTTGGGGTGGTTCCGCTTGATGTACGGAACATGCTGTCCGGTCCGCTGCGCCGATGGTCGGCAGGTGCGCATGGACGTGGGCGGTCACGGCCCTGCTAATCTTGGGGCCTGGACTTTCACGAGTGTTGGCAATGAATCCATTGCGTTGGAGTTTCCGCGCCCAGTTCCTGTTGGGGTTTCTGGTCTGCGCGGCGCTGTTGGGGTATGCGATCTTCCTGCAGTTGAAAATGGGGCTGGAGCCGTGTCCGTTGTGCATTTTCCAGCGGATTGCATTCGCGGCATTGGGGCTGCTGTTCCTGATCGGAGCGCTGCATGGTCCGCGTGATCCGGCCGGGCGGAAGACGTATGGGGTGCTGGCCTTCATCGCGGCCGCGGTCGGTATCGGTATTGCCGGGCGCCATGTGTATGTGCAGTTGCTGCCGCAGGACATGGGCTCGAGCTGTGGGCCGCCGCTGAGTTTCCTCAGTGAGACGATGGGGCCGTTCGAGGTGTTCCGCACCGTGCTGACCGGTACCGGCAACTGCGGCAACATCGATTGGCAGTTCCTGGGCCTGACGATGCCGATGTGGAGCCTGGTGTGGTTTGCGGCATTGGCGGTGTGGGCGCTGGTGACGGCGTTCCGTGCCCGTCGCCGCCACTGAGGCGTTTCTCAACTCAGTGACCTCGGCCTGGCCACGCAACGCGTGCCAGGCCGGGTGCTGCGATCAGGTCTGGATGCTGCTGATCTGATTGAATGGCAGGGCTTTCTCGCGAAGCTCAGAAGTCCTGCTGCAGGCTGAGGTAGGCGCCGCGGCGCGGACCCCATTGCGGGGCGAAGACGCCGATGCCGCCGCCGTCGCGCAGTTGGTAACTGCGGTCCAGTGCGTTGACCAGGGCGAGCTGTGCATGCAGTGGGTGGCCGCTGTCGGCGTTGAAGTCGTGGCCGGCGCTGAGGTTGAGCTGCAGGTAGGCGGGGAGTTCGCCGCCGTTGGGGATGCCATCGGCATCCGAGCGCAGGCCGCTGCCGAACACGTAGTCGGCGCCAAGACGGTTGTGCCCGGCGAAGGCGTAGCTGATGCCGCCGGACGAGGTCAGTTTCTGGTCGTGGTCCAGATGGATCCAGTTGTTCTGGACGTAGGCCAGTGCCTCGGGATCGAGGTTGTACTGGCCGGTGATGACCTGCTTGCCCATGGCCTTGTTGTAGGCGGCATTGACGTAGGCGCTGAGCGGGCCGTTGCTGTAGTCGGCGCTGAATTCCACGCCGTGGATGTGGCCGAGGCGATAGTTGAAGGTGGAGTAGATGTAGGCGGCGCCGAACTGGCCTTCGTCCTGCAGGCGGTCGACCTTGCGGTCGTAAGCGTCCAGGCCCAGGGTGAGGTGTTCGCCCACCTGCTGGGAGACGCCGATGTCGTAGTAGTCGCTGCGCTCGGACAGCGGCGTGGTGCTCCCCCCGGTCGGTTGCTGGTTGGTGGTGCCGTCGTAGAGCGCGATGTCGCTGCTGGCCACCAGTTCGCTGGCCGGCGGGGTGAAGTAGCGCGAGTACCCGGCGTGCACGGTGGTGCTGTCGGTGGCGTTCCAGACCACGCCCACCCGCGGGCTGAGCTGGCCTTCGGTGCCGCCGAACGCCTTGTAGCGGTCACCGCGCAGGCCGTAATTGACCGTCCAGTCCTCGCCGAGGCGCCATTCGTCCTGCAGATAGACCGCGGTGGTGGTGGCGTTGAAGGCGCTCGCCTCCGGAATGCGCAGGGGCGTGGTGCTGGCCTGCTGGCCGTCGGCGTCGACCGGGAACACCCAGGTGTCGCTGCCGGAGCGGGCGCGCTCGGCGTTGACGTACAGGCCGTAGCGCAGCGTGTGGTTTTCACCGAGCGGGGTGGAGAAATCGGCCTGCACGGTGTTGGCGCGGTTGCTGCGTTCCACCTGTGAGGCGACGCCGTTGAAGATCAGATCGCCGGCGAGGTCCGGGTTGAAGGACAGGTCGCTGTACCGCTGCCCGGCCGAAACCTGGTAGGCGGTGCTGCCCAGCGCACCCTGCAGCACCAGCATGCCGAAGCGGGTGGTCTCGCGCTGGGTTTCGTCCAGCGCGGCGGAGTCCGCAGTGACCGTATCCAGGTAGCCGAACTGCGGGGTCTGGCCAGGGTTGACCGGGATCTGGAAGCGGTTGTTGGAGAACCCGGCGAACAGGCTCAGGCGGGTGTCGTCGTTGATCAGATAGGTCAGGTCGGCGAATGCCTTGCCCTGGTGGGTGTCATCGTGGTCCGGCCTGCGCGAGGCGGTGGGGTTTTCCATGCCGACCTGGTTCTGGTCGTAGTTGCCGGTCAGATACCAGCTCCAGCGGCCCTGGCTGCCCCACCACGAGGCGTTGGGGTTGACCTTGCCGTAGGAGCCGGCAGTGAGGCCGGCGCTGCCGCCATCGCCCAACTCGGCGCCGCTGCGGGTGGTGATGTCCACCACAGCGGCCGTGCGCTCGCCGAACTGCGCCGGTAGCGCACCGTCCATCAGGCGGATGCTCTTGATCGCGCGGGCATCCAGGGTCTGGCCGAAGCCGGAGATCGATTCGGGCAGCAGGACGCCGTTGAGCCGGTACTGGAGGTTGGCATGGTCGCCGCGCACGTGGACGCCGCCGTAGGAGTCCTGGACCACGCCCGGGGCCTGCAGCAGCACCTGGTTCAACGGGGTGGAGGCGCCCAGCGGCAGGTTCTGGATGTCTTCGGCGGTGATCTGGTACTGGCTGCTGCCGATATCCGGCGACAGCGCATTGCGCGCCTGGTCGAGTTTGGCGCTGACCGTGACCGCATCCAGCTCGGTCACCGCAGGGGCGGCGGTGGATGGGGTGGCGGCGAGGGCGGGCAGGCCGGTCAGGGCCAGGGAAACAGCGATACCGGTAGCAAGCAGGGAGGGCTTCATGAGGATGGCTTGGCTGGGCAAAGGGAGGAGGGGCCGGCCTGGCAAGTGTTACTCCGTAACAAATCATGCGCCTGTCCGATGCCGCTGGAGCATGCGCGATCTGGCCGATCGTGGTGTCCTTTCTTCAGCGTTCAGCCTCCGGGCACGGGCCCGCCCCTTTGCGCCGGGGGCGCGCTCTGCGACCATGACCGGCCCCACACCCCGGAAGTCCGTGATGAGCCTGTCCGCCCCGCCTGTAGCCGATCCCGCCGCGACCGCTGTCGACGCTGCCTGGTCGCCGGAGAGCTGGCGTGGCAAGCCGGCGCTGCAGATGCCGACCTACCCGGACCCGCTGGCACTTGATGCCGCCCTGCACGAACTGAAGCGGTTGCCGCCGCTGGTGACCTCCTGGGAAATCCTGGCGCTCAAGCAGCAGCTGGCCGATGCCCAGGAAGGCAAGCGCTTCCTGCTGCAGGGCGGTGACTGCGCGGAGAATTTCAGCGACTGCGAATCCACCACCATCTCCAACCGGCTCAAGGTGCTGCTGCAGATGAGCCTGGTGCTGGTGCACGGCATGCGCAAGCCGGTGATCCGGGTCGGGCGTTTCGCCGGGCAGTACGCCAAGCCGCGCTCGGCCGATACCGAAACCCGCGACGGCCTGACCCTGCCCAGCTATCGGGGTGACGTGATCAATGCGCCGGAGTTCACCGAGGCCGCCCGCCTGCCGGACCCGCGCCGGATGCTGCAGGCGCATGCGCACTCGGCGATGACGATGAACTTCGTGCGGGCGCTGATCGATGGCGGCTTCGCCGATCTGCACCACCCCGAATACTGGAACCTGGAATGGGTGCGGCACTCGCCGCTGGCCACCGATTACCAGAAGATGGTGTCCTCGATCGGCGATGCGGTGCGTTTCATGGAAACCCTGTCCGGCACGCAGGTGTACAACCTCAACCGGATCGATTTCTACACCTCGCACGAAGCGCTGCTGCTGCCCTACGAACAGGCGTTGACCCGCCAGGTGCCGCGCCAGCAGGGCTGGTTGAACCTGAGCACGCATTACCCGTGGATCGGCATGCGCACCGCCGCTCTCGATGGCGCACACGTGGAGTATCTGCGTGGCGTGCGCAACCCGATCGCGATCAAGGTGGGCCCGTCGGTGCAGCCGGACCAGCTGCTGCGCCTGATCGATGTACTCAATCCCGAGGACGAACCGGGCCGCCTGAGCTTCATCCACCGCATGGGGGCGGCACAGATCGCCGAAAAACTGCCGCCGCTGTTGAATGCGGTCAAGCGCGATGGCCGGCGCGTGCTGTGGGTGTGCGATGCGATGCATGGCAACACCGAGAGCACCAGCAACGGCTACAAGACGCGGCGTTTCGACAACGTGCGTGGCGAGGTCGAGATGTCCTTCGACCTGCACGCTGCGGCCGGCACCCGGCTGGGCGGCGTGCATCTGGAGCTGACCGGTGAGGACGTGACCGAATGCACTGGCGGTGCGCGTGAGCTGACCGAGCGCGACCTGGAACGCGCGTACCGCTCGTCGGTGGATCCGCGCCTGAACTACGAGCAGTCGCTTGAAATCGCGATGGCGATCGTGCGCAAACAGGCGCACTACGCCGACTGATACCGGTGCGTGTCCTCGACACGCACCTTACATTCGCCTGACACGATGGTCATGGTGGCACCGGCATGCTGTGCACTTCCTTCCGAAGAACACAGGAGCGTGCAGTGACCGTGGACTGGCAGCAGGCAGCGCTGTATCTATGGCCGATCTCGATCGCACTGGCGATCGGGATCAGCGGCTGGTGGTTGTTGATGGCGTTGACGCGGCGGCTGAAAGACCGCGACTACCGCCGCGCCCGCATCGCGCGCGTGATCAGCCGACCGCTGGCGTTTGCCCTGCCGCTGTTGCTGTTGATTCCCGCACTCGAAGCGACGCCGCTGCAGGAGCACCGGCTTGAACAGGCACTGCGGCTGCTGCACATCGGTGTGACCGGCTGCGTCATCTGGCTGCTGGTGCGGGCCGTGGCCGCGGGCGAGCAGGCGATCCTGCGCGACCATCCGATGGAGGTGGCCGACAACCTCGAAGCGCGCCGCATCCAGACCCAGACCCGGGTGCTGAGCCGCGTGTTGATGGGCGCGATCATCCTGGTCGGCGTCTCGCTGATCCTGCTCACCTTCCCGATGGTGCGCCAGATCGGCACCGCGCTGCTGGCCTCGGCCGGCATCATCGGCCTGGTCGCCGGTATCGCGGCCAAGCCGGTGTTCGGCAACCTGATCGCCGGCCTGCAGATCGCCTTGACCCAGCCGATCCGGCTGGACGATGTGGTGATCGTCGAGGGCGAGTGGGGCCGGGTGGAAGAGATCAACAGCAGCTACGTGGTGGTGCGGATCTGGGATGCGCGACGCATGGTGGTGCCGCTGACCTGGTTCATCGAACACCCGTTCCAGAACTGGACGCGGCGCAGCGCCGATCTGCTCGGCACCGCCTTCCTGTGGCTGGATTACACCGCGCCGATCCCGGCGATCCGCGCCGAACTGGAGCGCATCTGCAACGGCGAGGCGCTGTGGGATGGCCAGGTCTGCGTGACCCAGGTGACCGAGACCAGCGAACACACCCTGCAGGTGCGTCTGCTGGTGAGCGCACGCAACTCCGGCGATGCCTTCGATCTACGCTGCATCGTGCGCGAACGCATGCTCGATTTCCTCGCCCGCGAACATCCTCAGTCGTTGCCGCGCACCCGCGCCGAGCTCAATCAGGAGGCCGCGCCGATGCGCCGCGCGCGTTCGCAGCCGGCCGAGGACGTGCGTTCGCCCGGTGCCGAAGATGGTGAGCCGGCGGTCCTGCCAGACCCGGGTGACGTATCCCGGTAATGCCGGCCGTTGGCCGGTACGCGCCTCTCAGGGTGCAATGCCGTTGGTCAGCAGGCTGTCGGTCTGGAGCCGCGGCGGGCGACGCGCGCGGGTGCGCTGTTCGTAGGCGTAGCCCAGCTCGATCAGCCGTGGTTCGCTCCAGGCGGTCCCCATGAACAGCAGCCCCAGCGGCAGCCCGTTCACGTGCGCCATCGGCACGGTCAGGCTGGGGTACCCCGCCACCGCGGCCGCGCTGTAGCTTTCACCCGGGAAGTCATCGCCGCGGCCGGGCCGGATCGGCCAGGCCGTCCCGGTGGTCGGTGCCACCAGCGCATCGAGGTTCTGCTCGCGCAGCACTGCATCGATGCCGTCCGGGCCGGCCAGCCGGCGCGCATCGCTGCGTGCGCGGATGTACGCCGGGGTGCCCAGGCCGCCCATGGTGGCGGCGGTGTCCATCAGGTCCTGATCGAACAGCGCCAGTTCCTTGCCCGCATGCTGCCGGTTCCACGCGATGACGTCGTCCAGCGTGCGCACCGGCGCCTGGTAGGTGGTGAAGTAGCGCTGCAGCCCAGCCTTGAACTCATGCATCAGCACGATCTGCTCAGCCTCCTGCCACTGGCCCCGGGTCGGCAACTGCACCGGCACCACGGTCGCGCCCGCGTCGCGCAGCACGGCCACGGCATGCTGCAGGGCCGGGGCGATGCCCGGCTTCTGCAGCAGGTCGCCATACAGCACGCCGATCCGCGCACCGCGCAGGCCATCGGCGTTCAAGCGCGAGGTGTAGTCGTACACGGCGCGCCCCGGCATGGTGGCGGTAGCCGGGTCAGCCTCGTCCCGGCCGGCCATGGCGGTCAGCAGGGCGGCCGCATCGGCCACGCTGCGCGTCATCGGGCCGGCGGTGTCCTGGCTGAAAGAGATCGGGATGATGCCTTCGCGGCTGACCAGTCCCACGGTCGGCTTCAAGCCGACCACGCCGTTGACCGCGGCCGGGCAGACGATGCTGCCGTCGGTCTCGGTGCCGATCGCGGCCACCGCCAGATTGGCCGAGACCGCCACCGCGCTGCCACTGCTGGAGCCGCACGGGTTATGGCTGAGCCGGTAGGGATTGCGGGTCTGGCCGCCGCGCGCGCTCCAGCCGGAGATCGACTGGCTGGAGCGGAAGTTGGCCCACTCACTGAGGTTGGTCTTGCCCAGGATCAGCGCCCCCGCCGCGCGCAGCCGCTTGACCAGGAACGCATCGTCGGGGCGGAAGCCTTCCAGCGCGAGCGAACCGGCCGTGGTGCTCATGGGGCTGGCGCCGATGTTGTCCTTGAGCAGCAGCGGGATGCCGTGCAGCGGGCCGCGCAGCTGCCCTTGGCGGCGCTCGGCGTCCAGCTGGGCAGCTTCGCGCAGCGCATCGGGATTGAGCTCGATCACCGCGCGCAGGCGCGGGCCGGCCCGGTCGAGGCGGGCGATGCGGTCCAGGTAGGCGCGGGCCAGAGTGACGCTGTCCAGCTCGCCGCTGGCCATCCGCGCTTGCAGCGCGCTGATGTCGGCCTCGGCATAGGCGAAGGGCAGCGCTGCGGTCGGTGAGGGCGTGGGCGATTCGCGGGCATGCAGAGGCGCCGGGCCCGGGCTGCAGCCGGCCAGTGCGATGAGCATCAATGACGTCAGTGTCAGGCGCATGCCTGTTCCCCCGAACCGGCCGACAGGCTAACCAGCACAGGCGGCGCTTGGCAACTCAAGCCGCGTTGGCGATCGTGCCGTGGCGTTTGCGGATATCGCGGGCGAGTACGCCGACCACGATCAGATTGATCACCAGCACCGACCACGAGGCCCAGCCCGGATGGCGGAGAATGGCGTAGATATCGAACGGCAGGTAGATGCCGGCGGTGACGCAGCCCAGCCAGGAAGCCCAGGCTTTGGCGCGCCAGAGGCCCCAGGCCTCGAATAAGTGCAGGACGCCGTAGGCGACCATCGCAGCAGCCGCCAGATGCACTGCATCGGGGCTGATCATGTTGAGCAGCGAGGGCAGGGTGCCGTGATCCGGGTCCAGGCTGAACCGGCGGATCAGGGCATTGACCGCATCGCGCAGGGGCTGCGGACCGAGCATTTCCAGCCCGGTCGCAGCCAATAGCGCCAGAACCGCCTTGCTGGCTTCCAGCAAGGCGATCAGGTGAAGCCCCGGATGCTTGTGAGGATCCGGGTTGTAGGGCTTGTCGATCACGACAATGGGTCCGATCAGCCGCCGCGCGAGGCCTTCTTGCGGTCGCTTTCGGTCAGGCCCTTCTTGCGCAGGCGGATTTCCTTCGGGGTGATCTCGACCAGCTCGTCGTCTTCGATGAAGTCCAGGGCCTGCTCCAGCGAGTACTTGATCGCCGGGGTCAGCTGGATCGCATCGTCCTTGCCCGAGGCGCGCATGTTGGTCAGCGGCTTGGTCTTGATCGCGTTGACGGTCAGATCGTTGTCCTTGGAGTGGATGCCGACCAGCTGGCCTTCATACACGTTGTCGCCTTCAGCAGCGAACAGCTTGCCGCGTTCCTGCAGCGGGCCCAGGGAGTACGCCGGGGTGGCACCCGGGGCATTGGCGATCATCACGCCGTTCTGGCGCTTGGCGATCGAACCCTGTTCCTTCGGGCCGTAATGGTCGAACACGTGGAACAGCAGGCCCGAACCCTGGGTCAGGGTCTTGAACTCGTTCTGGAAACCGATCAGGCCACGGGCCGGGATCTGGTATTCCAGGCGCACACGGCCCTTGCCGTCCGGCTCCATGTTCTTCAGCTGGCCCTTGCGGGTGCCCAGCTTTTCCATCACGCCGCCCTGGTGCTGCTCTTCGATGTCCACCACCAGCTGCTCGATCGGCTCCATGGCCTGGCCGTCGATCTGCTTGATGATCACTTCCGGACGCGACACGGCCAGCTCGTAGCCTTCACGACGCATGTTCTCGATCAGCACCGACAGGTGCAGTTCGCCACGGCCGGAGACCAGGAACTTGTCGGCGTCTTCCAGCTGTTCCACCTTCAGGGCCACGTTGTGGACCTGCTCGCGATCCAGGCGATCCTTGATCTGGCGGCTGGTCAGGAACTTGCCACCGGACAGGTCCTTGTTGCCGGCGAACGGCGAGTTGTTGACCTGGAAGGTCATCGAGATCGTCGGTTCATCGACGGTCAGCGCCGGCAGGGCTTCCGGGGTATCCGGGTGGCACAGGGTGTCGGAGATGGTCAGTTCCGGAATACCGGAGATGGCGACGATGTCGCCGGCCTCGGCGGTGTCCTGCTCGATGCGCTCCAGGCCCAGGAAGCCCAGCACCTGCGCGACCTTGCCGTTGCGCTTCTTGCCTTCACGATCGATGACCGCGACCTGCATGTTCTTCTTCAGGGTGCCGCGCTGCACGCGGCCGATGCCGATCACGCCCACGAAGTTGTTGTAGTCCAGCTGGCTGATGCGCATCTGGAAGGGACCTTCCGGGTCCACTTCCGGCATCGGCGCGTGCTGCATGATCGCTTCGTACAGCGGGGTCATGTCGCCGTCGCGCACGGTGTCTTCCAGGCCCGCGTAGCCGTTCAGGGCCGAGGCGTAGACGATCGGGAAGTCGAGCTGCTCATTGGTGGCGCCGAGCTTGTCGAACAGGTCGAAGACCTGGTCGATCACCCAATCCGGACGCGAGCCCGGACGGTCGACCTTGTTGACCACGACGATCGGCTTGAAGCCCATCGCGAAGGCCTTCTGGGTCACGAAGCGGGTCTGCGGCATCGGGCCGTCCATCGCATCGACGAGGATCAGCACGGTGTCGACCATCGACAGCACGCGCTCCACTTCGCCGCCGAAGTCGGCGTGTCCCGGGGTGTCGACGATGTTGATCCGGTTCTTGATACCGGTCTTCTTGTCTTCCCAGGTGATGGCCGTGTTCTTGGCCAGGATGGTGATGCCGCGTTCCTTTTCCTGGTCATTGCTGTCCATCACGCGCTCGGCGAGCACGGTGCGCTCGGAGAGGGTGCCGGACTGCTTGAGCAGCTGGTCGACGAGGGTGGTCTTACCGTGGTCGACGTGGGCGACGATGGCGATGTTGCGAAGATTTTCGATAGACATGCGAAAGGGGGCCAGTCGGCGCCGGATTTGGAAAAAGAAGTCCAACATTATACGGCCAAGATGACCAATCGCGAAAAGTACGTCGCAAGCCTTGCCGGACGGGCATTCAGCTGTGTGAGGGGCGCCTGTCCGGGTGGCCGCGATGATGCAGGAAGCACCATCGCCCCCTGAGTCAGGGGGCTGCCGCGAAGCGGCGGGGGTGTGGGTGCTGGTAAGAGGGGCCCGCGGTTCGCGCAGCGAAGCGTGGGGCGGCAGCGCGCATGCGGTGGTGCATACCACGGGTGTATCCTATGGGGCTAACGACAAACCCCCGTACCCCAAGGATTTGCATGTCCCTCATCGCCACTTTCGACACCACCCAGGGCCCGATCAAGGTCGAGCTGTTCGCCGACAAGGCCCCGCTGACGGTCGCCAACTTCGTCAATCTGGTCAAGCACGGCTTCTATGACGGCCTGGTCTTCCACCGCGTGATCCCGGACTTCATGATCCAGGGTGGCTGCCCCAAGGGCCAGGGCACCGGCGGCCCGGGCTACAAGTTCGAAGATGAAAAGAACGGCGTGAAGCACCAGGTCGGTTCGCTGTCGATGGCCAATGCCGGCCCGAACACGAACGGCAGCCAGTTCTTCATCACCCACATCAAGACCGATTGGCTGGACGGCAAGCACACCGTGTTCGGCCAGGTGCTCGACGGCCAGGCCATCGTGGACTCGGTCAAGCAGGGCGACGTGATCCATTCGATCACCCTGGAAGGCGACACCGACGCCGTGCTGGCCGCCCAGGCCGAGCGCGTGGCGGAGTGGAACAAGCTCATCCCCAGCGCCTGATCCGATCCCGACGGCCCCCTGTGAAGGGGGCCGTTTTTACGATTCTTAGCAGAGGAAATCCCCATGAAAGCACCTGTTCGTGTTGCCGTGACCGGCGCCGCCGGCCAGATCGGCTACGCCCTGCTGTTCCGCATCGCCTCCGGCGACATGCTGGGCAAGGACCAGCCGGTCATCCTGCAGCTGCTCGAGCTGCCAGTCGACAAGGCCCAGGCCGCCCTGCGCGGCGTGATGATGGAACTGGAAGACTGCGCCTTCCCGCTGCTGGCCGGCATGGTCGGTACCGAGGACGCCGAAGTGGCCTTCAAGGATGCCGACATCGCCCTGCTGGTCGGCGCGCGTCCGCGCGGCCCGGGCATGGAGCGCAAGGATCTGCTGCTGGAAAACGCGAAGATCTTCACCGCCCAGGGCGCGGCGCTGAACAAGGTCGCCAAGCGTGACGTCAAGGTGCTGGTGGTCGGCAACCCGGCCAACACCAATGCCTACATCGCCATGAAGTCGGCACCGGATCTGAACCCGCGCAACTTCACCGCCATGCTGCGCCTGGACCACAACCGTGCGCTGAGCCAGCTGTCGACCAAGCTCGGCAAGCCGGTCGGTGGCATGGAGAAGCTGATCGTGTGGGGCAACCACAGCCCGACCATGTACCCGGATTACCGTTTCGCCACCGCCGAGGGTGCCTCCATCGCCGAGGCGATCAACGACCAGGAATGGAACGCCTCCACCTTCATCCCGACCGTGGGCAAGCGCGGCGCGGCGATCATCGAAGCCCGTGGCTCGTCCTCGGCCGCCTCGGCCGCCAATGCCGCCGTCGACCACATCCGTGACTGGGTGCTGGGCAGCAACGGCAAGTGGGTCACCATGGGCGTGCCGTCCGACGGCTCCTACGGCATTCCGGAAGGCGTGATCTTCGGCTTCGCGGTCACCACCGAGAACGGCGAGTACACCCTGGTCAAGGATCTGCCGGTCGACGACTTCAGCCAGAAGTACATCGACAAGACCCTGGCCGAGCTGGAAGAAGAGCGTTCGGGCGTCGCCCACCTGCTGGGCTGATCACTCACACGGGTGGGTGCCGAAGAGAACGGCAGGAGCCGTTCTCAACGGTGCAAAGCGCCGGCCCGAAGGGTGAGCGCCAGGACGGCGCGAATATCGTTGGTCGGTACGAATTGAAAAAACGCCGGGCTTGCCCGGCGTTTTTTTTGTTTCTTCTCCCATAGGCGGTGCAAAGGCGCGTACTGAGTCTTTTCCGCGCGGCGGTCGGTGGGTGGGGCGCTGGCCCCCATACCCTTTCCGGCGAATGTCCTCCGGCGTCGGCCTGCGGCCGCCCCCTCCTCCTTTATTTCGCCTACAAGGGTATGGGGGGGC
>NZ_JASCOO010000060.1:0-27279 GCF_029959485.1 Stenotrophomonas sp. PS02301 | reverse complement strand
GCGAGGGCAGGCCCGGTTGGGCCGGCCGCTGGCCGGCAGGCTGAACCGACGACGGGCCGCTATCGCGGCCCGTCGTTGCTTCTTCGATAGTTGCCGCGCTGCGCGCGGCCAGCCAGCCAGCGGCCGGCACTACCTACAAAGTGAAAGGGCCGCTTTCGCGGCCCTTTCGAGGTCTTACTTCAACTTCGCATCCGCGCGCAGGGCGGCGGCGCGATCGGTCTTCTCCCAGGAGAAGGCGGTCGCGTTGACCTGTTCGCCAGCACCGTTGGTGTAGCTGAACTCCTTGGCCTTGCGGCCGAAGTGGCCGTAGGCCGCAGTCTGCTGGTACATCGGGTGGATCAGGTCCAGCATCTGGATGATGCCGTACGGGCGCAGGTCGAAATGCTTGCGGATCAGCTTCTCGATCTTGTCATCGCTGATCTTGCCGGTGCCGAAGGTGGTGACCGAGATCGAGGTCGGCTCGGCCACGCCGATGGCGTAGGAGACCTGCACTTCGCAACGGTCGGCCAGGCCGGCGGCAACGACGTTCTTGGCGACGTAACGGGCCGCGTAAGCCGCCGAACGGTCGACCTTGGACGGATCCTTGCCCGAGAACGCGCCACCACCGTGACGGGCCCAGCCGCCGTAGGTGTCGACGATGATCTTGCGGCCGGTCAGGCCACAGTCGCCCACCGGGCCGCCGATCTCGAACTTGCCGGTCGGGTTGATGTGGAACTTGGTGCCCTTGTGCAGCCACTTGGCTGGCAGCACCGGCTTGATGATCTCTTCGCGGACGGCCTCGATGAGGTCCTTCTGCTTCACGCCCGGGGCGTGCTGGGTCGACAGCACCACCGCGTCGATGGCCGAGACGGCGCCGTTTTCATAGCGCAGGGTGACCTGGCTCTTGGCATCCGGACGCAGCCAGGACAGCGGCGAGTTCTTCTTCTTGCGGATCTTGGCCTGCTGCTCGACCAGACGGTGCGACAGGTGGATCGCGGCCGGCATGTAGCTGTCGGTCTCGTTGGTGGCATAACCGAACATCAGGCCCTGGTCGCCAGCGCCCATTTCTTCGGGCTTCTTGCGGTCCACGCCCTGGGCGATGTGCGGCGACTGCTTGCCGATCAGGTTCAACACGCCGCAGGTCGCGCCGTCGAAGCCGACGTCGGAGCTGTCGTAGCCGATGTCCAGGATCACCTTGCGGGTCAAGGCTTCCAGGTCGATCCAGGCGCTGGTGGTGATTTCACCGGCGACGATGGCCACGCCAGTCTTGACCATGGTTTCGCAGGCCACGCGCGCACGCTTGTCCTGGGTCAGGATCGCGTCCAGCACCGCATCGGAGATCTGGTCGGCAATCTTGTCCGGATGGCCTTCGGAGACCGATTCGGAGGTGAACAGGTAGCTGGACATCAGGCGTAATATCCTTTGATTCGGATGGAAAGATGGCCGCGAATGATACACGGCAAGTCGCGCACTTGCATTGTGCGTCAGCACGGGTTGCCCGTGGTTAAGCCCGCGTGCCCGTCGCAGGGCCCTGTGTGACGGGATTGGGGCCCAGCGTCGCCGCCCAGTGTTCCACGGGCGTGACAAATGGCCTGCCGCCAACGCCGATGCGCCGGCGCCCGGATGCTCGCGAGGCCGGAGTCGTGTCACCGGCCCGTCGTCAAACCGCCATCGGGCTGTCGCCGGGGCCGTGCAGGCTTCGGCGCATCCGGCCGCCGGACCTGAGGAGCACGCCATGCACGCATTCGAGCAGCGCGACGCGCGGGAGGCTGCCACGCGGCCCGTCACCACCCTGGCGCCCCATCGGCGGGCCGTCTTCCTGTCTGACGTGCACCTGGGCTCACGCCACTGCCATGCCGCCGAACTGGCCCGGTTCCTGGCCGAGCTGCGCTGCGAACGCCTGTATCTGGTGGGCGACATCATCGACCTGTGGTGGATGGCGCACCGCCGGGCCGCCTGGCGGCCGGCCCACAGCGAGGTGATCCAGGCGCTGCACGCGCTGCAGCGCACCGGCACCGAGATCATCTACATCCCGGGCAACCACGATGCCTCGCTGCGCAAGGTCTGCGGGCTGATGCTGCCGGCCATGCAGGTGCGTCGGCGGGCGATCCACGTGACCGCGGACGGGCGCCGGCTGCTGGTCGTGCACGGCGATGACTACGACGGTGTCACCCACTTCGGGGGTCTGCAGGAGAAGTTCGGGGACTGGCTGTACTACCGCATCCTCACCGGAAACCACCTGCTCAACGCCGTGCGACGACGGCTCGGCCAGCGCTACTGGTCGCTCTCCGAATTCCTCAAGAAGCGCAGCGGCGCGGCCGAGCGTTACATCGAACGTTTCGTCCAGGCCGGGCTTGCGGATGTGCGGCGGCGCGGACTGGACGGGATCGTCTGCGGGCATATCCACCGCGCCGCGCTGGTCGAACGCGACGGGCTGATCTATGCCAACGACGGCGACTGGGTGGAAAGCCTGACCGCGTTGGCCGAAGAGCCGGATGGGAGCCTGCGGCTGCTGGATCACACCGGGCAGACCCTGGCGGCGCTTCCCGGCAGCGCCGCACTGGCCAGAGCGGCCTGAGCAGAAGGGCAGAGGCGCAGGGCCAGTCCCGGCTGCTAGCATCGGCCGATGGACTCCTTTACCCAGATCGTTCTCGGCGGCGCGGTCGCCGCCGCCATCGCCCCGGCCGGCCATCGCCGCGCTGCCCTGTTGGCCGGTGCCGCACTCGGCACCCTGCCGGACCTGGATGCGCTGGTCTTGGCCTTCACGGCTGCCGATCCCGTGGCGCTGATGGTCGAACACCGCAGCTACAGCCACTCGCTGCTGGTGCTGCCGTGGGTGGCCGCGCTGATCTGGTGGCTGTTCAAACGGTTCGGTCACGGCCGCGTGGCGCAGGCGCCGGGGCGCTGGTTCTGGGCGATCCTGCTGGCGCTGATCACCCATCCGCTGCTGGATGCCTTCACCGTTTACGGCACCCAGCTGTGGTGGCCGTTCACCCCGCCCCCGACGATGTGGGCCAGCGTCTTCATCATCGACCCGCTGTACACCGTGTGGCTGCTGCTCGCCTGCGCAGTGGCGTGGTTCGCGCGGGCGCGCCCGCTGGCGCAGAAGGCGCTGGTGGCCGGGCTGGTGCTCAGCAGTGGCTACCTGGGCTGGTCGTTGCTGGCCAAGCACACCGTCGATCGCGAAGCCGACCGCGCACTGGCGGCGATGGGGCTGGGCGATGCGCCGCGCTTCTCGGTGGCGATGCCGTTCAACACGCTGCTCTGGCAGGTGGTGGCGATGACGCCCAACGGCTACGTGATCGGCGAGCGTTCGCTGATCGCCGACCACGGACCGATGACCTTCGAGGGCCATCCCTCCCATGTGCAGGCCCTGCGCCAGGCGGCCGAGCTGCCGGCCGTGCAGCGGCTGAACTGGTTCAACCGCGGCTTCATGCGTGCCCAGGTGGTCGATGGCGAACTGCGGCTCAGCGATCTGCGCATGGGCCTGGAGCCGGAGTACACCTTCACCTTCGCGGTCGCGCGGGCCGAGGGCGAGGGCTGGGCCGCGATCACACCGCGACAGCTGCGCCCGGCGTATGAAGGGGAGCAGGGCAGGACGATGCTGAAGCGCCGGTTCGCGGCCCTGTGGCAGCGCATCTGGCATGCGCCGCCGGGCACCGATGTGATGGCACCGAAGGCAGGTTGGACGGAGGCACCGTGACCGAGCGGTTCGACATGGAAATCAATGGCACGCGCTACACCCGGCTGGCCGATGTGCCGCCGGAGTATCGCGCGCTGCTGCTGGAGCTGGCCCCGGGCCGCTCCGCCGAGCAGCCGGCGGTGCCGTTGCGCGAGATCATGCGCAAGGCCAAGGCGCAGCCGGACCGCGAACGCCAGCAGCAGGTGCTGCTGGACGAGCTGCGCAAGGTCGATCCCGAGCGCGCGCGACGCATGCAGAACAAACTCACCGAGCGCAGCCAGCGGCCGGCCACCGGCACCCTGGAAGTGGGCAACACACCCACCGCACGCCCGCGCGAAGGCGCCCGCAACACCGCCGGTGGCAGCACGGTGGCCCCGGGGGATCGGGGCGGACTGGGTATCTGGGTGTTGCTGGCGGCAGCGGTCGTGGTGACCCTGGTCGCCTGGGCAACGCGCTAGCGCCGCGCCGCGATCAATACACCGTTGCGCGGGCCTGCACGAAGGAGAAGAAGAACACCGCGTTCGGATCGTTCTGGACCAGGCTGAATTCGCGGCGCATGCCGTCCACCGTTTCCTGGTCGACCAGGCCGGCCTCCAGCAGCGGATCGGCGGCCGACAACAGCAGCTGCTCCCAGAACGCGATCATGGTCTTGCGACGGGCCGGTTCGCGGTTGTCCAGGTGGATGGTCTTGATCTCGGTGTGCACATCGCGGAAGCCACCGGCCAGCAGCAGATTGCCGAGCTTGGCGCCGACGAACGGATCGCCACCGTGGTCGTACTGGAAATCGTTGAAGGCCATCCAGTAGCGCCAGATATGCGGCGAGTACGGATCGAGCAGGAACGAGGCGTTCATCACTTCGGTGACATACACCGGCGAACCCGGCACCAGCACGCGGCGCACTTCGTTGAGCACCCGCGCCGGTGACGGCACATGCTCCAGCACCCAGCACAGGAAGGCCGAATCGAACTCGCGCGCGCCGAACGGCAGGTTGCCGGCATCGGCCTGCAGCAGCGTGTAGCGCTCGCGGCACCACGGCGTCCTGGCCAGGTTGGTGGCGGCGGTGGCCAGCTGCGCCTCGCTCAGGTCCACGCCGGTGACGTGCAGCTCCGGGAACCGCCGCAGCAGGATGTCCGTCTGTGCGCCCACGCCGCTGCCGACTTCCAGCAGGCGCGTGGCACCGCCGTAATCGATGCCGCTGAAGATGCTCGATTCGAACAGGCGCGACTGGGTGACCAGGCGGTGCTGCTCGGTATCGGAGAAGCCGTGGAGATAGGTCGGTGCAGTGATGGGCGGGGTCATGGCGAAGGCTCAGGCAGCGGACGACAACGATTCGCCGGCGGCGAGGGCGTCGAAATATTCGGTGGTCAGGGCGACCTGGCTGGCGGCATCCTCGGCGCGATTGACCACCGCACGGAAGGCGGCGTTTTCCGGCCGGTCCTTGGCGTACCAGCCCAGGTGCTTGCGCGCGATGCGCACGCCCTGCTGCTCGCCATAGAAATCATGCAGCGCATGCAGGTGGCCCAGCAGCAGATCGCGTACCTCGGCGGCCGAGGGCGGCGCCAGCAGCGCGCCGGTGGCCAGGTAATGCGCCATCTCGCGGAAGATCCACGGGCGGCCCTGCGCGGCGCGGCCGATCATCACCGCATCCACGCCGGTCTGCTTGAGCACCTGCGCGGCCTTCTGCGGCGAATCGATGTCGCCGTTGGCGATCACCGGAATGCGCAGCGCCGCCTTGATCGCGGCGATGGTCTCGTACTCGGCGGTGCCGGTGTAATGCTGGTCGCGGGTACGGCCGTGCACGGCCAGCGCGGCGATGCCGCTGTCTTCGGCGATGCGGGCGATCCGCGGGCCATTGCGGTGGTCGCAGTCCCAGCCGGTGCGGATCTTCAGGGTGACTGGCACGTCCACCGCGTTGACCACCGCGGTCAGGATGCGCGCGACCAGATCCTCATCGCGCATCAGCGCCGAACCGGCCCAGGCGTTGCACACCTTCTTGGCCGGGCAGCCCATGTTGATGTCGATGATCTGCGCGCCGTGGTCCACGTTGTAGCGCGCCGCCTCGGCCAGCTGCTGCGGCTCGGTACCGGCGATCTGCACGCTGATCGGGTCCGGTTCGCCGGCATGGTCCATGCGGTGGAGCGATTTGCGGGTGTTCCAGAAGCGCGGATCGGAGATGGTCATCTCCGAGGCAGCCAAGCCTGCACCCAGCTGTTTGCACAGCAGGCGGAAGGGCTTGTCGGTGACACCGGCCATCGGCGCCAGCACCACGTTGGGCTGGATGTTGTAGGGGCCAATCTGCATGCGCCCATTGTAGAGCGCTGCGCCGGTGCCGGCCGCCCCCACCGCGCGCCTGTTCAGGCCGATCCGGAAGGGCCTGATGCGCACCGGTCATGAGCATATGCTTGACGATTGCTTCCGTCGTCCCCAGCGGCGGCGGATGCTGGCCGGTTACCGGTAGCGCCGGCCGCTGGCCGGCCATCGCGTGCTCAGGGGCTGCCGGCGGGTACTACCACGTCAGGGTGCCGGCGACGTACAGGGCGGCCAGCGCCAGGCAGGTCAGGGAACTGGTATACCAGAAGCGCGCACCGTTGTAGCCCGGGCGGACCCGGCCGATGATCAGCCCGGCCAGGCCCCGGCCGCCGAGGATGCCGATGATCCCCAGCAGCACCCAGCGGGTGCCGGGCAGCGGGCGGACCCAGCCGGCGGCCGACAAGGCGTACAGCGTCCAGATGCCCAGCACGAGGGTGATCGCGGCCGTGATCACGGCGGGTTCGGCACGCCCGGCCCGGGCCAGTCGCACCATGCGTTGGCCGGCGCCGAAAAATTCATACCACGGCGCGCCGAAGGCGATGCAGCCAATGTGCAGCAGCACGGCAAGCGCGGTGCCGGTGGCGGCCAGCAGCATCCAGAAGGGGGTGTCGGTCATAACGTGCGTCGTCCGTGAGCGGGGGAGCTCATGGTCGAGTGGCTGCAGCATCGGGGCAATCCAGCCAGCGGCCATTCGCTGGCAATTTCCGGTCGCGGTCGCACGCGGGAAGGCACAGCGACCAACAGTCGATACGCAGCGCAGACGGTCCGGCCACGGCCGTCAACGCTCTCCGCGATTCCGGCGAGCGTTCAGGGCGCCGGACCACACGCATAGGCCAACACCGCCAGATGCCGCCGCGGGTCGAGCCCGAGCAGGGCCAGCACGGCGGCATCCTCGAACGAGCCGATCGCGCAGCCGGCGGCATTCATCGCCGCCACTTCCTGCCCCAGCGCCCCCAGCCAGACCCCGGCCTCGATCAACACGAAGCGGCCACCACGCTCGCCGTACTTGGCCAGCGTGCCGGCCGGCTCGGCGATCAGGAACAGCACGACTGCAGGGCGTTCGGGCCAGTCCACGCCCAGCAGCCTGGACAGCGCCGGCCATGCGGGGCAGGGCGCTACCGGCACCAGCGCGTGCTCGAGCGGGTCGTACCAATGGATGCCCGGCGCTGCCGCGGTCGCATCGTCGTTGCCGTACAGCGCGGCATAGGCCTGGATCGGGTACTTGGCCCCACCGGATGGCAGACGCCGCGTGTCACTGTCGCCGGGCCGGGCCCGCAGCGGGGCCAGCACGCGCCCCAGTTCCTTGGCGCCCCAGCGCGCGTCACCGAAGCGGCGGCCACTGTGGCGCTGCGCGAGGGCATCGCCGGGGTGTACCGGGTCCGGCAAGGCGACGCCGGCGGCTGCATGCAACGGCCGTGGCGGCGACCAGGCGCGTGCGGCATCTTCGGCGATCCGCGCGCGCATCACGTCCGCGCGCGCGGGATTGAGTTCGCCGTTGTGCCAGAACAGATGGAACAGCGGGGCATCGTCCCAGGGGGAAGGCGGTGACGGCATGCGGTCCTCGGGGGTCAGCCCAATGGATGCGGAAAGGGGTTGGGAAACGCGCCGCCGTGCGGGACGCCGGGATAACGCCAGGCCACGTCCCGGCAGCGGCCACCAAGGAACGGCGCACGCTCGTCGGCGTGCAGGCCGCTGAGCTGCGGCGACACCACCCGCATCACCCGCAGGCCGGCCGCGGCCACATCGGCGGTGGTCAACTCGCGGTAGTACAGCGCGATGCCGGCACGGCCCAGCCGGCGCCGCAGCAGATCCAGCTCGGCGATGGCGCGCGGTGCGGCGGGCCGGAGCGCTGCGCTTGGCGGGGGCAGCTGCAAGGTGCTGTCGCCCGCCTCCCCGAACAGCGGCAGCTGCGGCCATAGCTCGGGGCGCAGGGTGTAGAACGCGGCATGTTCATCGAAACTGCGCAGTGCTGCGGCATCGCGCGGCAGCCGGGCGCTTTCGCGGCCACACAGATGCGCGGCAAAGGTCAGCGCCTGCTGCCATTCCAGCAGCGCTTTGTGCAGCGCCTCGCCCGGCTCGGCGCGGCAGGCGATGCCCAGCACATGGCGGGGGCGGCCTTCGAACGGGATGCCGCCCGCGACCGCAATCACCGGGTGCGGGTTCCAGTGCTGGGTCAGATCGAAGGCCTGCAGTTCGCCACCGCGCTCGTGCGCGAAGGCCTGCCATTGGGCCGGCAACGCGATCCGCCGGCCGGCCACGCCATTGAGCCATGTTACCGCCAGTGCATCGCGCTCCAGCAGCTCCTGGGCGGCCCGCAACAGCGCCAGCCAGGCGCCATCGCGGCCATCGCGCCACGCTGCCAGCCCACTGGACGTCGACGGCAGACGCGCCAGGCCGCGGCGCGGACCCAGTCCGACCAGTTCCTGCGGCACCCAGACCCTGCGGTTGTCATCCAGCGCATGCACCGCCGCGAACAGATCGTCATCGTGTTCGGGCATCGGCCACGGGAAGCCCGGCGTGGCGCGTTGGCGTGCCGAGAACAGGGCGAAGGCCGATTCGTCCAGGCGGTGTGCGGGTGTCAGCGCATGACGAGGACGCACCTCCACGCTCGCCTGCGCCGCCGCCAGCCGCTCCAGTGCCTCGGCGACCGCGCCATCGGCGGCCGCATCGGCATCCAGGGCGACCGCGCCCGAAACCCCCTGCCAGGGATTGGCCGGGTCGGCCGGCGTGGCGGCATTGTGCACGCGCCGTCCCTGGAACAAGGGCCCGGTTGCATCGCAGGGGCTGGCCTCGATCGGCTGCGCCGGGCGCACCAGACCACAACGCGAACGCGCCGCGCCATGCAGCAGGTGCGAGGACAGTGTGGGCGTTTCCGGCTGCGCCGCCTGCACGGCGGCGCGGCTCATTTCATCACGCTCAGCCAGAGCATCATCTCGAGGGCGCCGACGGCGAACAGGCCCAGCAGCAGGGCGATGCCGATCCCGATGCCGCGCCCGAGCGATCGCCCCGAGCGCTCGTAGACGAGGGCGTAAATCCCGACATACAGCCCGACGGCAACGAACAGGCCGAAGATCGGGTTGGCGGTGCTCATGAAGATGCCTCCGCCCAGCGCGGCCAGCGGCAAGGCGAACAGCCCCAGCAACACTCGACTGGTGCGGCTCAACCCGGCCGCCGGTACAACGGGGACGGTCGTCTCCGGAGCGTGCGGATTCGCAGCATCAGGCGGCGCCTGCGGCAACGCAGGTGGCTGGGGGTGGAGGTCCGTACGGGTGTCGACGCTGGTGGCCGCGGGGTGTGTGTCGCTGCTGACGGCTGCCGGTATTACGGGGTCCAGCTTGCCAAGCACCACCGCCGACAGCACCGAGGTACCGAGCAGGGTGACGATGCAGGAACTGCAGGTGGTCGACGTCGAGCCGCCGCCTGCCGCGGCAAGGTCCTGGCGTGAGGCACTGGCATCGAACTGGGTCGGCAGGCGATACATGAGGTCACTCCATTGACCGGGGCGGAAACGCCCGGCGCGTGGCGCACATTATCACGGGCGCCCGGTGTCCCAAGGCAAGGACAGCGGTGGCGGCAGCGACACTTCGCCGCCCTGGCAGGCGGGGCACCACGGCAGCCGCAGCACCCGGTCGCGCTCGCCGTGCAGGCGATGCAGGTCGAGCCAGACGCTGCGTTCGAGATAGCCCAGCAACAGCGGCGGCTGATCCAGCAACGGCGCGACCAGCGCCGCGATCCGTGCCGGTTGCGCGGCGACCGCCGGCATCGCCGGCACGGGTGCTTCGCCCCAGCGGCGCAGCACCCGGTTGCCCAGGCAATACACACAGGCGCTCTGGCCGGGCACCACATAGGGGCCCAGCGCGAGCGTGTGGTGATAACTGAGGTCGAGCAGCAGATGCGGTTGTGCCGGCATCTGCGTGCGGTAGCGGGCCAAGGCCTGTTCCCAGCCCAGCCCGTGCCGGACCAGCACAAGGAGGTCGGCATCGGCGACCGCATCGACGCGCTGCAGATCCGCGCTGGAATGCTGGTCGAAAGCGTCGGCCAACCCGGGCAGCGGTTCGCCGAGCCAGTCGAGTGCGTAGCGCTTCACTCTGCGCGCGGCGCGCAACGGCACCAGCACACCGAGACGTATCAGCTGGCGGACCGCCGGGCCGCACTCGGCATCGTCCTGCAGGATCGCCAGGGTGTCGTTTTCCCAGTGGCCGAGGATCCGTTCGATGACCGTCGGGGTATCGGCCTCATCGACCACATACAGTTCGTCGGCGCCACCTGACACCAGCAGCAGCTGGCGCTGCGCATGGGTCTGCGCAAACAGCGCCCACGCCGGATTGCGCGTCCAGCGTGGTTCGCCCGCGTGTGGGCGTGCGTGTTGCTGACTGCCTGCTGCTGCCACTGCGTACAGTCCGTGTATCCGCGAAAACGCAAGGATAGCGGCAAACAGGCGGGCCACGTTCTGCTACGGTGCGCGCGTGCCCACGCCGCCTGTTGCCACCGCGTCCGTCCCCCAGCCGCCCTGGCGCGAGGCGATGCTGTGGATGCTGCTGCTCGGCGCGATGTTCATCCATGGCTACAGTTGGACCAACCATTGGGCCGCCAGCCAGGCCCAGACCTGCAGCCTGCATGGTCGCTGGGACGAGGCGATCCCGTTCTGGGCGTGGACGATCTGGCCGTACCTGGCGCTGAACCTGCTGTACCCGCTGACGTTCTTCCTCTGCCCGACCCGATCCGCCCTGCGCCGCCATGCGCTGGCCATCGCGCTGGTGCAGGCTGCCTGCATGCTCGCGTTCGTGTGCTGGCCGACCGGCAATGTGCGTGTGCTGCCGCAGCCGGAGGGCGCGAGCGGCCTGCTGTTCGCACAACTGCGCGCGTTCGAAGCGCCCTTCAACATGGCGCCGTCGCTGCACGCTGCGGTACTGGTGGTGGTCTGGCAGACATGGCGGCAGTCGCTGCAGGCGAATGCGGCAGCGGTGCGCTGGCTGTGGCACGGCGCCTGTGGCCTGATCCTGGTCTCGACGCTCACTACCTGGCAGCACGATCTGCTGGATGTGCTTGCCGGGCTGCTGGTCGGCGCGCTGGCGCTGTGGATCACGCGCTGCATGCCGCCCACGTTGGGGCGTACCGGCTGACTGCAGGCGACTGCGATTCCGGGTGCGGCGGCGGCCGGTGGGTCGAGCGCTGGGGCGCGATGCCCTTGCCGGCGAATGTCCCCCGGTGCCGGCCTGCGGCCGACCCCTCCTCCTTGATTTCGCCCACAAGGACATCGCGCCCCACGTGTCCAGACCACGGTCGCTACGGGGCCCTCACGCTCGCGACAGACCCCAGCGGAGACACCCCCCAGATTCACAGCGAGACGCTGGTGGAGCAACAAAAAAGGCCAGCGCGAACGCTGGCCTCTTGGTATCCACACCGGTGACGCTTACTTGTTCTCGGCATCACCCGGGGTGAAGTGCGGCATCGCCGCGGCGGCGCCTTCCTTCTCGGTTGAACGACCGGCGAACTGATTGGCGAAACGCACGTGGCGGGCAAACGCCGCGTCCGGATCCTGCGCGATCGAGGCCACCAGCGCACCGTTGAACGCATCGCCCGCACCGGTCGTGTCCAGCACCTGCACCTGCTCTGCGCCGACGCGGTAGTACGGCTGGGTATCGCCACGCAGGTTCTCTTCGGCGTGCGACACGAACACACCGACCGAACCCAGCGTCACCACCACGGTGCCGTTGCCGACCAGCTTGCGGCACAGCGCATGCAGGCTGGCGCCATCCAGCGCGGCGACGTCGTTGGCATCCACGCGCTCGCCGACATGACGGCCGAGCAGGGCAGCGAACTCGGTCTCGTTCGGGGTCAGCACATCGGCCAGCTTGAGCAGGCCGATGCTGGACGGCGCATCGGCAGGCGCCACGTTGAGCACGGTGGTGGCACCGGCCTCACGCGCGATCGCCAGCGCCGCTTCGATGGTTTCCACCGGCGATTCCAGCTGCGCCAGCACCACCTTGGCGCCGGCCAGCAGCGCGCGCTGCTGTTCGACGAAGTCCAGGCTCAACGCGGCGTTGGCGCCCGGGCCGATCACGATGGTGTTGCGGCCGCGGCTGTCGACATAGATGCCGCCGGTGCCGGTCGGCTCGCTGCTGGCCTCGGCGGTCAGCGCGAAGCCGTCCTGCTCGGCCAGGCCGCGGGCCATCGCACCGCCGGCGTCATCGCCCAGCGCGCACAGGAACGTGGTCGGCGCGCCGGCACGGCGGGCGGCCACGGCCTGGTTGAAGCCCTTGCCGCCGGGACCGGTGCTGTAGCGGCCGGCGATGGTCGCACCCGGGGCCGGGAGCGACTCACAACGCCAGACATGATCCACATTGAAGGAACCGATTACGACGACACTGCTACTCATAAAGACTGTTTCTCAGGGAACGGATATCAGCTGAAATGCGTCAGCACGCCGGCGATGGTCGCCGTCATGAAGGTGGCAATGGTACCGCCGAGCACGGCACGCAGGCCGAACTTGGCCAGATCGTGGCGACGCTCCGGCGCCAGCCCACCAATACCACCGATCTGGATCGCGATGGAGCTGAAGTTGGCAAAACCGCACAGCGCGTAGGTGGCGACCAGGCGGCCCTCGGCCGACAGCACCGTGCCCGGTACCTCGCCTCGGATGATCTTGGCCAGTTCCGAATACGCCACGAACTCATTGATCACGACCTTCTGGCCGATCAGCGAGCCCACGGTGGTGGCATCGGCCCACGGGGTACCGATCACCCAGGCGATCGGGGCCAGCAGGAAGCCGAACAGGGTGGACAGGTCGGTCGGGCGGCCGATGAGCGCGGCCAGGCCGGTGATGTCACCCAGCCAGGTCAGCGGGGCGTTGATCAGGGCGATCAGGGCGATGAAGGCCAGCAGCATCGCACCGATGTTCAGTGCCAGCTTGAGGCCGTCGCCGGCACCGGCGGCAGCCGCGTCGATGATGTTGCTGGAGGTCTTCTCCACTTCCATCTTGACCGTGCCGCGGGTCAGCGGGGTACCGGTCTCGGGCACCAGCAGCTTGGCCACCACCAGGGTCGCCGGGGCGGCCATGATGCTCGCGGCCAGCAGATGCTTGGCGTAGAAGGCCTGCTCGACCGGATCGCCGGCGCCAAGCATGCCCACATACGCGGCCAGCACGCCGCCGGCAATGTGCGCCATGCCGCCGATCATCATGGTGATCAGCTCGGACTGGGTCATCTTGGCGATGTAGGGGCGCACCGTCAGCGGCGCTTCGGTCTGGCCGATGAACACGCTGGCGCAGACGCTGGTGGTTTCAGCACCGGACACGCGCATGATCTTGGTGATCGCCCAGGCCATGCCGCGCACGATCATCTGCATCACGTTGAGGTGGTACATGACCCCCATCAGCGCTGAGAAGAAGATGATGGTCGGCAGCACCTGGAAGGCGAAGATGAAACCGAACTGGCTGGTGTCCATCAGGCTGCCGAAGATGAAGCCCGAGCCGGCGTTGACGAACTCCAGGATCTTGACGAAGCCCTTGCCCAGCGCGTCGAACACATCACGGCCACCCGGGACCAGCAGCACCACCGCCGCGAAGGCGATCTGCAGTGCGATACCGGTGACGACCAGGCGCCAGTCGACAGCCCGCTTGTTGTTCGAGAACAACCAGGCAATGCCGATCAGCACTGCCAACCCGAACAGGCCGAAGCCAATCCTGCCCAAACCTTCGACCATGAGACTTCCCTTGGGGCGCCGCGAAAAACGGGAAGCCTAGAGCAGCGGCAGGGGCGGGGCAAGGAAAAGCAGCGTCCGCGAGCCGATCGGTCGTGATCGGGCCTGTATCGGCAAGGCATGGCGTGCTTTCCGTGCGGCGTGTCATGGGCCGTGAGACCGCTGCCGCGGTAAGCCGCGCGGAACTGTGCCGCCCCGCTCTACACTTACCGGCATCAATCCGGCCCGGTCGCGGGCCCGCAGCAGGAGAACCACATGCTCTATCGCCGTCTTGGCTCCACCGGCCTGAAGCTCTCGGCCCTGTCCTTCGGCGCCTGGGTGACCTTCGGCGACCAGATCGGCCGCGATGAGGCCCGCAAGCTGATCGCCACCGCCTGGGATGCCGGGGTCAACTTCTTCGACAACGCCGAAGGCTATGCCCGCGGCCGCGCCGAGCAGGTGATGGGCGATGTGATCGCCGACCTGCGCCTGCCGCGCGATGGCTTCTGCGTCTCCAGCAAGGTGTTCTTCGGCGCCGTCGACGACCCGCGCCCGACCCAGCACGGATTGTCGCGCAAGCATGTCACCGACGCCTGCCACGCTGCGCTCAAGCGCCTGCGGGTGGAGTATCTGGACCTTTACTATTGCCATCGCCCGGACCCGGATACCCCGATCGCCGAAACCGTGCAGGCCATGGATACCCTGATCCGCCAGGGCAAGGTGCTGTACTGGGGCACGTCGGAGTGGTCGGCCGCGCAGATCCAGGAAGCGGTGGACATCGCCGGCGCGCGCAACCTGCATGCGCCCTCGATGGAGCAGCCGCAGTACAACCTGCTGCACCGCGAGCGGGTGGAACGCGAGTACGCGCCGCTGTATGCCGAGGCTGGCCTGGGCACCACCATCTGGTCGCCGCTGGCCTCGGGCCTGCTGACCGGCAAGTACAACGCCGGCGTGGACCCGCAGTCGCGGCTGGGCCAGGAACAGCTGGGCTGGCTGAAGGCGCAGGTGCTGGACGATGGCAGCGACCGCCTGGAGCGGGTCCGTCGCTATACCGCGCTGGCTGCGCAGCTGGGCGTCTCGCCGGCGCAGCTGGCGATCGCCTGGTGCCTGCGCAATCCCAACGTCTCCAGCGTGATCCTCGGCGCCAGCCGGGTCAGCCAGCTGGAAGAAAACCTGGGCGCACTGGCGCTGTTCGAGCAGCTTGATGAGAGCATCTGGCAGCAGGTGGAAGCGGTCTTTGCCTGATCCCGTCTGCCGGGATCCGGGGATCCGGGGAGCCGGCCAGCGGCCGGCACTACCGATGGTATGGCGGAAGATGGAACGGGACGAGCAGAGCTCGGATGCTTGGCAGAACGGAGCAGGGCGCTTGGAACAGGCGCCGTCCCTCCACGGTAGTGCCGGCCGCTGGCCGGCTCTGCAGCTCACGCGACGGGCGACCACACACAGAGCGCGCTTGACTGACGCGATTGACGGAGGCTATCGAAGTTTAGCAATCGATCATTAATGTCATCTATCAAAGTGAGAATGGTTGTTGATTGTCAACTGAGAATCATTATCATTTGACTCGCCCCTCGCAACGAGTCCAGACGATGAACACTCAAGCTGCTGTACTGCTGCGCCCCGAAACGCTGACCCTCCGCGACCGTCCGGTCCGCGTGGTCCCGCCGGAAGAAGTGATCGACAGCGAAGCCCTGCTCAAGGGGCGCCGCGAAATCCTGATCCAGCACGGCGATCGTTTCTATCGCCTGCGTCATACCAGCAACGACAAGCTGATCCTGACCAAGTAACGGCCTTTCCTCCCCCAGCTCTCTCCCCCTCGACACTCCGCCGTCGACTCCGGTCCACGGCGTGGGTCGAGGGTCTCCCCTCGCAACCGTCGATTGCAGGTAGACCGCCATGAGCCGTGCCCTTTCCGTCGGCCGCCCACCGGGCCGCCATCCCATCGCCGGCCTGCCATCGGCCGCGCAACTGGCCTCGCTGGGTACCGTGCTGTGCCTGTACCGCCCGGACAGCAGTGAACTCGGTGGCTGGAAACACGCTGTCTCCGCGCATGCCTGCCAGGGCATGGACAGCGAAGGCATCCGCGAAAGCCTCTGCTTCGTCGACGCCCGCGGCCGCTGCTGCTGGCGCCTGTATCTGCTGCCCGACAGCGATTTCCTCGCCTGGGATCGCCTCGTGTCCGCGTTTCCCGCACGGCCCGAACCGGTCAACGACGCCGGTGTCGCCGAGCGCCTGTGGCGACGCCTCGCCGTGCGCCTGGGCAACGACGCGTGGCGCATGTGCGCGCTGCGCCTGCAGGTCGGCGAAGGCCGCGAACTGGCCGCCAGCCTGGCCTCGTTGTCGTCCCTGGGCGCCACCACCGCGCGCCGGATCGGCAACGTTGAAGGTGCCGAAGGCGAGCTCTGGGTCGACGACTGCTGCTGCGCCGCCGCGGCCCGCCGCAGCGGACCATGGACGGCCGACGGCATGCCGGTGATCCAGCTGTAATGACGGACTTGCTCGCCCTGGCAGCGCTGCTGCTCGCGCTCACCGCCAGTGCGCATGCCACACCGGCCGACCCCGCGCGCGACCGCGCCAGCATCCTGGCCATGCAGGGCGAATACACCGTCGATTTCGCCTTCGACGAGACCGTCCTGCTCAAACCCGGCTACGAACGCGCCCCGGCCGTGCGCACCGGTGGCAACGAAGTGGTGATCGTGGTCGAAGACACCCCGAAGCGGGTGGTGCTGCAGCACCTGCTGGTCGAACCGAAGAGCGGCCACGTCACCAAGCACTGGCGCCAGGACTGGGTCTACCAGGCACCGACACGGTTCGAGTTCAGCGCCGACCAGACCTGGCAGGTGCGTCCGATACCGGCAGCGCTCACCACCGGCGCCTGGACCCAATGCGTCTACGAAGTCAGCGACGCACCGCGTTACTGCGGCACCGGCGCCTGGCGCTACGACAACGGCATCGCCGCGTGGACCAGCGACCTCAGCTGGCGCCCCCTGCCGCGCCGCGAATACACCCGCCGCAGCGACTACAACGCCCTGGCCGTGATCAACCGGCACACGCGCACGCCCAACGGTTGGACCCACGAGCAGTTCAACACCAAGATCCAGCGGCGCCCCGACGGCACGCAGACACCGATCGCGCGCGAATTCGGCTTCAACGAGTACAACAAAACCACCGAGGTGGACTTCACCCCCGCCTACGCCTACTGGACCGCCACCGCGGGTTACTGGGCGAAGGTGCGCCAGCGCTGGGACGACTTCCTCGGGCAGGCACCGGGCGTGCACCTGAAAACCAAACCCGACGGCATGGCCATGATCATCCCGCTGTTCACCCAGGCCCAGGACATCCAGGACGGCAAGACCGTGGTGGACACCGAGATCGACGCCGTCTTCCAGCAGTGGGTAGAAAAAGCACCGCCAGAAAGCGCGCGCTGACACCGACGCCATCGGTGGCCCACGCGTCCATCGCCAAACCTCGAAGCAGCACATTGCCGCATCGATGGTCGTGCCAACTCGAGCCCAACGGTAGACCCGCCGCTCTCCCCTCCGCCCAAGGCCATCCCTCGAGAAGGATGGCGGGTAGCCCTGCCCAGGACCGTCAGGGCGCCAAGGATGGCGCCCACGAGCCCCCAGGGATGGGTTTACGGCGCGTCCTGGGCGGGGCTGCCCGCCAGCCTTCAGGCAGTGGACGCATGGACGCCGTCGCTTTCGCTTTCAATGCAACGGCGCCCCAAACTCACGCCTCCCGAAGCGCCAACGCCGGCGGCGTATGCAGAATCCGTCGCGTCCCCCACCAGCCGGCCGCCATGCTCAACAGCACACCCAACCCACCGCCCACCAACAACGGGCCCCACGGCGGGCTCAGCGTCAACTCGAACACCTGCCGCGCCACCACCGTGCCCAGCAGCGCTGCCGCGCCCACTGCCAACAACGCCGACAACAGCCCCAGCGCACCGAACTCCACCAGCACCGCACCGCGCAGCTGACGGCGCGTTGCCCCCAGCGTACGCAGCACCGCACTGTCGTAGCGCCGCTCACCGGCGGTGGCCTGCAACGCCGCCAGCAACACCAGCAGCCCGGCCAGCAGACTGAAGCCCATCACCAGCTGCACCGCCTGGCTCACCCGGTCCACCACCTCGCGCACCCGCTCCAGGATGCCGTCGATATCCAGCAGTGAAATGTTCGGGTACGCCCGGGTCAGCCCGGCCAGCGCCGGTGCCTGCGCGCGTGGCAGATGGAAGGCGGTGATCAGGTTGTACGGCGCATCGGCAACCGCGCCTTCGTTGAGCAGCAGGAAGAAGTTGACCCGGAACGAATCCCAGTCCGCCTTGCGGATGCTGGTGATCGTGAAACTGCGCTCCTGATCGCCCATCTGCAGCGTCACCGTGTCGCCCAGCGTCATCCCGTAACGCTCGGCCCAGCCCTGCTCGATCGAGGCCTCTGCCGCCGTGCTGCCCGCCTTCCAGAACGTCCCGCTGAGCAGCGTATTGGCCGGCGGGAAATCATGCCGCCACGAGAAATTGACCGGCCGGTTAGCATCGTCATCCTCGTTGCTGTTGTCCTCGCGCGCCTGCCGCTGCGGCGGCCGATCATTGACCGCCAGCAGGCGGCCGGTACTGAACGGTTCGATGCCCGGCGAAGCCACGCCCAGCCCACCCAGCGTGGCCAGCACGGCATCGCGCTGCTCGGGCTGGATGTTCATCAGGAAGTAGTTCGGCGTATCGGTCGGCAAGCGATCGCGCCACTGCGCCAACAGCCCCGGACCGATCACCGACAGCAGCAGCAGCGAACACAGCGACAGCGACAGGCCGACCAGCTGCATCACCGCCAGACCGCGGCGGCGCGTCAACGAGGCGAGCCCCAGCTTCCAGCGCCCGCGCAGGCGCGGCTGCAGCCCGCGCAGCAGCCACAGCAGCAGCGCACCGAGCGCGCCGGCCAGGGCGGCCAGTGCAGCCAGCCCGCCGAGCACCCACGCGGCCAGCTTTACATCGCCGGTGGCCTGCACGGTGAGTGCCACGGTGGCCGCCAATGCTGCGGCATAGACCAGCATCGAACTCGGCGGCAGCGCGGCGAAGCTGCGGTTGAGCACGCGCATCGGCGGCACGCTGCGCAGGCGCAGCAGCGGCGGCAGACCAAAGCCCAGCAGCAGCACCAGCCCGATGCCGGCTCCACTCAGTGCCGGCGTGGCTTGCGGCAGGGGCAGGCGGTTCGGGATCAATCCCCCCAGCGCCTGCACCAGCCCGGCCTGCGCGGCCATGCCCAGCCCGATACCGACCAGGCAGGCCGGTATCGCCAGCATCACCAGCTGCAGTGCCATCGCAGTGAGGATGTCGCGCTGGCGCGCGCCCAGGCAGCGCAGGATCGCGACCTGATCGATGCGTCGGATCGCGAAGCGGTTGGCGGCCAGCGCGGTGGCGACACCAGCCAGCAACACCGCCAGCAGCGCGGCCAGCGACAGGAAGCGACCGGCCAGATCGAACGCGCCACGCACACCGCGCTGGGCATCGGCGATGCCGACAATGCGGTAGCCCTTGGCCTGCGGTGTGAGCCATTCGCGGAACGCCTCGATCTGCGCCGGCGCACCGGCGAACATCATCCGGTATGACGCGCGGCTGCCCGGCCCCAGCAGGCCGGCGCGATCCACATCGATGCGGTTCACCAGCAGCGGCGGCGACAGCTGCATCAGCTCACCGGAGGTGTCCGGCTCGGCCTGCAGCACGCGGGTCACGTTCAACGTGCCCGCGCCGAATTCCAGTGCATCGCCGACCTGCAGGCCCAGCGCCTGCATCAGGCGGGGATCGGCATACGCTTCGCCCGGCGGCGGCGTTCCCGCGGTGTCGCTGGCGCTGTCATGCAGCGTGCGGCTGACCTGCAGTTCACCGCGCAGCGGGTAGCCATCGGCGACCGCCTTGATGTTGGCCATCTGGCTGTCATCGCCATGGAACAGCACGCTGGGGAAGCTGACCATGCGCGTAGTGTCCAGGCCGCGCTCGCGCGCTGCATCGGCAAAGGTCTGCGGGATGTCCTCGCGCCCGCTCAGGCCCAGGTCGCCGCCAAGCATCTCCGCGGCGCTGCTGGTCAGTGCCAGCGTGACCCGGTTGACCAGCGTGCCCACCGCGGTCATCACCGCCACGCCCAATACCAGCGCAGCGAACACCGTCAGCAGATCGCCGGCCAGGAATTCGCGACGCAGCGCACGCGCCGCATGGCGCACGACATTCATGCGCCTGCACCTGCACCTGCACTTGCACCTGCACCTGCACCTGCACCGGCAACGGTGTCGGCCAGGCGGCCACCGTCGAGCTGGTAGATGCGCTCGCAGCGCTGCGCCAGGCGCAGGTCATGGGTGACCAGCACCAGGGTGGTATCGCTGGTGGCGTTGAGCGCGAACAGCAGGTCGCTGATCTGCTGCCCGGTGGTCTGGTCCAGGCTGCCGGTCGGCTCATCGGCGAACAGGATGCGCGGCCGCGCCACGAACGCCCGTGCCAGCGCCACCCGCTGCTGTTCGCCACCGGAAAGCTGGCGCGGGTAGTGACGCGCACGATGGCCCAGGCCGACCTGTTCCAGCACCTCGCGCACCCGCGCGGGATCTTCGCGGCCGGCCAGTTCCAGCGGCAGTGCGATGTTCTCTTCGGCGGTCAGTGCCGGCAGCAGGTGGAAGCTCTGGAACACGAAGCCGACCTCGCGTGCGCGCAGCTGCGCGCGGGCTTCCTCATCGAGCGTGTTGAGCTCGGCACCGGCCAGCGCGATGGTGCCGTGGCTGGGCAGGTCCAGCCCGGCGAGCAGGCCGAGCAGGGTGGTCTTGCCCGAACCTGAAGCGCCGACGATCGCCACGCTCTCGCCTTCATGGACGGTCATGTCAATGTTGTCCAGTATGTGGACTTCACCCTCCGGGCCACGTGCGGACTTGCCCACGTTGTGGGCGGCGATGGCGACGGGCGCGCTGCGGGGGGACAGGCTGTCGATGAGGATTCTCCAATGAACCAAGCAAGTGGAAAGGGCCGCGTGGCCTCGATGGGCTGGCTGCTGGCAGGGTTGCTGCTGATGCCGATGCTGGCCTGTGCCAAAGCTCCGGACACCCGTGCGGCGGTGCTGGTGGTCGGCGACAGCCTCAGTGCCGCCCACAATATCCCGGCCGCGTCGGGCTGGGTAAACCTGCTTCAGCAGCGGGTCAAACAACAGATCAAGGCGCCGCCGGCGATCATCAACGCCAGCATCAGCGGCGAAACCACCGCCGGCGCGCTGACCCGCCTGCCAGGGCTGCTGGAGAAGCACCGGCCCTCCGTGGTGGTGATCGAACTGGGCGGCAACGATGCGTTGCGCGGGCTGACCCCGGCGCAACTGCGCGGCAACCTGGAAAAGATGATCGTGGCCAGCCAGAAGGCGGGCGCCAAGGTGCTGCTGCTGGGCATCGACGTGCCGCCCAACTATGGCCCGGCCTACCGCCAGCGCCTGCGCCAGACCTATGCCGAGCTCGCCAAACAGTACGACGTGCCGCTGCTGCCGTTCCTGCTTGAGGGGGTGGCCTTGAAGCCGAACCTGATGCAGGCCGACGGGCTGCACCCCACCGCCGCTGCGCAGCCGCAGGTGCTGGACAACGTCTGGCCGTTGCTAAAACCCTTGCTTTGATCGGTGTGTGAGGAACTTCACACCGCGTCCACTGGCGATGCGGCATGTTTCACAAAGCTGAAGAAAGAGGGAATCCCATGCGTCAGACAAAGGAGACCTCCGGCCTGGTGCTGGTGGTCGAAGACAACCGTAATATTTCCGAGATGATCGGCGAGTACCTGGAAGGGCGCGGCTTCGAAGTCGACTACGCCCAGGATGGGCTGGACGGTTATCGTCTGGCGGCCGAGAACAGCTACGACGTGGTCGTGCTGGACCTGATGCTGCCGCGTCTGGACGGCATCGAAGTCTGTCGCCGCCTGCGCAACGACGCGCGCAAGTCCACGCCGGTGCTGATGCTGACCGCGCGCGACACGCTGGACGACAAGCTCACCGGCCTGGGGTTCGGCGCCGATGACTACCTGACCAAGCCGTTCGCGATCCAGGAACTGGAAGCCCGCCTGCGCGCGCTGATCCGCCGCGAGCGTCGCCAGGTCGGCTCGGAAGTGCTCAAGGTCGCCGACCTCGTGCTCGATCCGGTCAGCATGCGCGCGACGCGTGCCGGCACCGAACTGCAGCTCTCGCCGATCGGCCTGCGCCTGCTGACGATCCTCATGCGCGAATCGCCGCGTGTGGTGACCCGCCAGGAAATCGAACGCGAGATCTGGGGCAATGGCCTGCCCGACTCGGACACCCTGCGCAGTCATCTGTACAACCTGCGCAAGATCATCGACAAGCCGTTCGACCGCCCGCTGCTGCACACCGTGCAGAGCGCCGGCTACCGTATTGCCGATATCGCCCAGCCGATGAGCTGATGGGCGGTCGATCGCCGCTCGGCCGCCTGCGGGCGGCATGAGCGATCCGATCCTCCGGTACCCTCTGGAGCATGACGGCCCGGCCTCTGCCGGGCCGTTGTCATGGTTTGCACGATGGACTCACGGCAAGCTTTCCTATAATCGCCGCGAACCGCCCTGGACCCCGTAATGCCGCACGGTCTGCCGCGCAAGATCCGCATCGTCTTCATCCTCCAAGCCGTGCTCGCCAGCCTGGGCATCCTGCTGGGCGCCTGGCTGGTGTCGTTGGTGATCAAGCACAGCCTGGTCAGCAGCGCGCTGCAGGAGGAGGCCGGCTACTACTGGCAACTGCACGAGGCCTCGCCGGTGCAGCCCCCGCCCAATACCCAGAACATCCGCGGTTACCTGCTCGAAACCGGGCAGTCGCCGCTGAGCCTGCCGGCCAACCTGCGCACGCTCCCCCCCGGCTTCCATGAGCTCAAGGACGACGACCAGCTGGTGCTGGTCGATGCGCGTCCGGAAGGCCGCCTCTATCTGGTGTTCCTGCGTTCGCGCGCGGAGATGCTGGCGTTCTGGTTCGGCATCGTGCCGGTGCTGCTGACCCTGCTGGCCGTCTACGGCGCCTCATGGATCACCTACCGCGCCTCCAAACGCCTGGTATCACCGGTGAACTGGCTGGCCAGGCGCGTCTCGCGCTGGGACCCCGGGCATCCGGAAGCGGCCGATCTGGCCCCGGCCAAGCTGCCGGCCGACATGCAGGGCGAGACCCGCCAGCTGGCCGCCGCGCTGCACTCGCTGGCCACCAAGGTCACCGCGCACGTCGCGCGCGAGCGCAACTTCACCCGCGATGCCAGCCATGAGCTGCGCACCCCGCTGACCGTGATCCGGGTGGCCAGCGACATGGCGCTGGGCGACCAGGACATGACCCCGCGCCTGCGCCGCGGCCTGCAGCGCATCCAGCGCGCCGGGCGTGACATGGAGGCGGTGATCGATGCCTTCCTGATCCTCGCCCGCGAGGCCGATGTCGAGCCGCAGGTCGAGCTGTTCGACGTCAACGAGATCGTCCGCTACGAGGTCGACAACGCCCGCGAGCTGATCGCCGGGCGGCCCGTGGAGATCCACCTGCACAGCAATGGGCCGGTGATGCTGCACGCGCCACCGCGGGTGCTGCAGGTGGTGGTCAGCAACCTGCTGCGCAATGCCTGCAGCTATACCGACGAAGGCCGGATCGACGTCGATGTCGAAGACGATCGCGTGGTCGTGCGCGATACCGGCATCGGCATGTCCGCCGAAGCACTCGGGCGCGCGTTCGAGCCGTTCTATCGTGCCGAGCCCAGCCGCCCACAGGGCACCGGGCTGGGGCTGTCGATCGTGCGCCGGCTGTGCGACCGCTTCGGCTGGAAGATCGCCCTGACCAGCGAGCCCGGGCAGGGTACCCAGGCCACGATCCACTACCGCTGAGTCGGGGAGGCGCTGCGCCTCCCGGCGTGGCTCAGTTGCACTGCACCTTGGGTGCCAGCGCTTTGCGCCAGATCGCATAGCCTTCCGGCGTCATGTGCAGCATGTCCTCGCGGAACAGCGCGGCGCGCGGCTGGCCGTCGGTACCGAGCATCGGCGTGTAGACATCGGTGTAGCCGGTGTTGGGCAGCGTGGCCAGCGTGGCCTTGATCATCGCGTTGGCCTCGTTGATCGCCGGCAGCAGGTTGGCGCGTGAGGGGCTGGGCTTGATCGAGATGTACTCCACCGTGGTCCTGGGCAGATCGCGGTGCACGCGCTTGACGAAGGCGACCACGTCGTCGTGGACCTGGGCCGGGCTGCGGCCGCTGTTGAGGTCGTTGTCGCCGGCGTAGAAGAACACCTTGCACGGCGCATACGGGATCACGATGCGATCGGCATACCAGGTGCTGTCGCGCACCTCCGAGCCGCCGAAGCCGCGGTTGAACACCGGCTGGCCCGGGAAATCAGCTGCCAGGCTCTCCCACATGCGGATCGAGGAGCTGCCGATGAATTCGATGCCACCGCGCGGCGGCGGGTTGGCCGCATCCTGGGCCGCGAACTGCGCCATGTCGCCGGCCCAGGCCACGTTGGAGACCTGGGTGGGTACCTGCGGCGCAGCGGGGCCCGGGGTACGGGCCAACGCGGGCAGGGCGGCGCCCAGGGCAAGGGCGAGCAGAACGGGGCGGGCGCAGCGATGCAGCATGGGCAACTCCTGGGGTGGGGCACCCGCTCGGGTGCCCGGACGGGCAGGCGTCCATCATAAAAGCTGCTGCCGGGCCGCGCTTTACCACGGACGGGCGTTGGCCGCCTTCGACAATGCCTTGGCCGGCTTATGGCAAAATGAGCGATTGCCTGCCCCATTCAGCGATGCCCATGACTGTCTGCCGTGTGCTGTTCCTGCCGTTCCGGCCCGCGTTGCCGACCGGGGTGCCTGCCCATGGCGGATGAAATCGGCCACCTGCCGCGCGGCCCCAAGCGCATCTTCAAGGCCGCGGTCTGGTCCTGGCAGGGGCTGCGTGCGGCCTGGCTGCACGAGTCCTCGTTCCGGCTGGAGGTCTACCTGCTGATCGTGCTCGCCCCGCTGGCGCTCTGGCTCGGCCAGACTCCGGTGGAGCGTGCGCTGATGATCGGCTCGGTGTTGCTGGTGCTGGCCATGGAACTGGCCAACTCGGCGATCGAGGCGGTGATCGAACGCTACGGCGCCGAGTTCCATGAGCTCGCTGGGCGTGCCAAGGACATGGGCTCGGCCGCCGTGTTCGTGCTGATGATGAACGTACTGGTGTGCTGGGTCCTGATCCTGCTGCCGCAGCTCTTCTGACGTAACACTTCTGGCGCGTCACGCGCGTCATTCCCCCTGTAAGGATGGAAGTCCATGTTCCTTGAGTTGTTGTCCGACCCCAATGTCTGGTTGACCCTGTTTACGCTGAGCGCGCTGGAAATCGTGCTGGGCATCGACAACCTGGTCTTCATCTCGATCGCGGTGAGCAAGCTGCCCGAGGCGCGCCGTCCGTTCGCGCGCAAGCTCGGCATCGCGGTGGCCTGCATCACCCGCATCCTGCTGCTGGTCTCGCTGGCCTATCTGGCCCACATGGAAGCCAACCTGTTCACCATCGCCGGCATGGGCATCTCCATCCGCGACCTGGTGCTGATCCTCGGTGGCCTGTTCCTGATCATCAAGGGCACCATGGAGATCCGCGAGCTGATCACCGGCGGCGAAGACGAAGACCCCACCACCACCAAGGCCTCGGCCGTGTTCGGCATGGTGATCGCGCAGATCGCCGTGATCGACATCGTGTTCTCGCTGGATTCGGTGATCACCGCCGTGGGCATCGCCGACCACATCCCGGTGATGGTCGCTGCGATCCTGCTGTCGGTCGCCGTGATGCTGCTGGCCGCCAACCCGCTGGGCCGCTTCATCGATGCCAACCCCACCGTGAAGATGCTGGCCCTGGCCTTCATCCTGCTGATCGGCGTGGTGCTGATCCTGGACGGCCTGAGCGTGCACGTGCCCAAGCCCTACATCTACGCCGCGATGGGCTTCTCGGTGCTGGTGGAATGGCTGAACCTGCTGATGCGCCGCCGCGCCGTGGCGCACAACGTGCCGGGTGCCGGCAACTGGTAAGGGGGAGGTGCCGACCGTCGGTCGGTACCCACATCCGCTTTACCCGGAACATGGCATGCTCCGGATCCCGTTCATCGAGATCCGGAGCCGGCCATGCGATCGTTCTCCCGTTTGTTGTGCCTGGCCGTGCTGGCCTCCCTGTTGTCCGGTTGTGGCTACAACGCCATCCAGCAGAAGGATGAGCAGGTCAAGGCCGGTTGGGCCGAGGTGCTCAACCAGTACAAGCGCCGCGCCGATCTGATCCCCAACCTGGTGCAGACCGTGGAAGGCTATGCCAACCAGGAACGCCAGGTGCTGACCGATGTCACCAACGCCCGTGCGCGCGTGGGGCAGGTCAACGTCAATGCCGACGATGCCGACTCCCTCAAGCAGTTCCAGCAGGCCCAGGGCGAGCTGAGCGGTGCGCTGTCGCGCCTGCTGGTGGTCACCGAGAACTACCCGAACCTGAAGTCCGACCAGGGCTTCCGCGATCTGCAGGCACAGCTGGAAGGCACCGAGAACCGCATCACCGTGGCGCGCGGCCGCTATATCCAGATGGTGCAGGACTACAACACCTACATCCGCCAGTTCCCGCAGGTGATCACCGCCAAGCTGTTCGGCTATGCGACCAAGCCGAACTTCACGGTGGAGAACGAAGCGCAGATCTCGCAGCCGCCGGCGGTCAAGTTCGGTTCGCAGCCACCGGCCCCGGCCCCGGCACCCGCACCGCAGGCGCCGCCGCAGCAGCCGCAGCCGGCGAACTGAGCCCGTGACCACGCGCCTGCTGCGTTGCCTGCTGCTGTTCTGCCTCGCGCTGGCGCTGCCGGCCTGGGCGCAGACCCAGGCCGCGATCCCGGCGATGTCCTCGCCGGTGGTGGATACCACCGGCACCCTGGATGCCGCGCAGATCCAGGCCCTGGGGGCGCAGGCGTTGGCGTTGCAGCAGCGCAAGGGCAGCCAGCTGCAGATCCTGATGGTGCCGACCACCGCGCCGGAAACCATCGAGCAGTACACCCAGCGGGTGTTCGAGCAGTGGTCCATCGGCCGCAAGGGCGTGGATGACGGCGTGCTGCTGGTGGTGGCCAAGGACGATCGCCGGGTCCGCATCGAGCCGGGCTATGGCCTGGAAGGCGCGATTCCGGATGCGATCGCCAACCGGGTGATCCAGGAGTACCTGGCCCCGCGTTTCCGCACCAATGACTATGCCGGTGGCCTCACCGACGCCAGCGCCGCGCTGGTCAAGCTGATCGACGGCGAGGCGCTGCCCGCGCCGGTCAGTACACATCGCGCCCAGGACACCCCGGCCGGTGGCAACTGGACGATGGCGCTGGGCATCGGCCTGTTTGCCGGTCTGTTCCTGCGCGGCATCCTGGGCTGGCTGCCGCGACCGCTGCGCGCGCTGGCGAGCGGTGCAGGTGCCGGGGTGGCCGCGTTCCTGTTCACCTCGCTGGTGGTCGCCAGTGGCGCGGCCGCCGTGGTGGGCCTGCTGGTCGGCCTGACGTCGGCCGGTCGCGGCGGCGTGTTCGCGCGCAGTGGCGGCTGGGGTGGGGGTGGCTGGGGCGGTGGCGGGTTCGGTGGCGGCGGCGGGGGCTTCGGCGGAGGTGGAGGCGGCTGGGGTGGAGGGGGTGGACGTTCGGG
>NZ_JASCOO010000005.1:0-102720 GCF_029959485.1 Stenotrophomonas sp. PS02301 | reverse complement strand
CGGCGGGCCGGCGGCGCGGGCGGGCCGCGCCCCCCCCCCCCCCCCCCCCCCCCCCCCCCCCCCCCCCCCCCCCCCCCCCCCCCCCCCCCCCCCACTACCCCGTCGTCTTCGATCAACGTGCCATCGCTGCGGCTCCAGCGCCTCAGGGCCGCCAATTGGCGTTGCGGTCCCAGAACGCCACCGCGCGCTGATACGCCTCGCGATCCAGCGGCACGCCGGAGCCACCCTCTTCCACCCCCAGCGCGTTGCGCATCATGGTGATCGGGGCCATCGGCACTTCCTCCGGCTCGGCAGTGTAGATGCAGCCGACGATGCCCCACTCCGCATCGATGGGGGAGCCCTCTTTGGCCAACTGCTCGGCGCTGTACAGGATCACCACCAGGTAGTTCGCGCGCGGCGATTCCACGCCTTCAAACCAGCGCACCAGCACCGGCAGTTCCTCGCGGTTGCGCGCTTCATAACCACTGCGCAGCTGGTGACGGTTGGCCTCCGTGATCGGTACGGTCAGGCAGCGCGTGGAGGTCCAGTTTTCGTACACATGCAGTTTGCAGAAGGGCGCGTAGCCATCGAGCACCTTGAACGGCGCATGCGTGTTGAGGTGCTGTTCGAACTGCTCGGCGCTGCAGTCCTGGATGGTGTTGCCGCGCGGCACGCGGGGAAACAGTCGGGGCCGGGCGAACGCAGTGAGGACGATGGACATGGGCACAATCAGGCGGCGGAGATCCCACACAGGGTAACGCGTGCGGCACGCGCCCTACAGCGCCAGCCGCTCACGCAGCTCGCGGGCCTGCCGCCGCGAGACCTCCACCTGGCTGCCGTCATCGAGGGTCAAGTCATATCCGTCACTCAGCGAGGGCTCGATCGCACGCACGCGACGCAGGTTGACCAGGGTGTTGCGGTTGGCGCGGAAGAACAGCGCCGGCGACAGCCGTGCCTCCAGCGTGCTGAGGCTGCGTGCCAGCACCGCGTTCTGGTCGCGGAACCACAGGCGCGCGTAGTTGCCGTCGACCACGACCTTGCGGATCTCGCCGAGCGCCACGAACCAGCAGCGTTCGCCATCGCGCAGGAACACCTGATCCTCGGCACCCAGCGCATCGCGCACGCTGTCCGTCTCAGTGGGGGCAGCCGGTGCCGAGAGGCGCTCCCGGCCGCGTTCAAGCGCCGCCTGCAGGCGGCCTGCCTCCACCGGCTTGACCAGGTAGTCGAGCGCGTTGGTTTCGAAGGCGCGCACCGCGTACTGGTCGTAGGCGGTGACGAACACCACCATCGGCACCGTCTCCAGTCCGTCGAGCACATCGAAGCCCTCGCCCGAGGGCATCTGCACATCGAGCAACACCAGATCGGGCTGTTCGCGCAGGATCGCCTCGCGTGCCGCGGGCACGTCGTCGGCCTCGCCGACACACGCCACCCACGGGATCGCGGCCAGCAGGGTGCGCAGCTCGCGGCGCGCCAGCCGCGCGTCATCCACGATCAACACGCGCAGTGAGGCGCTCATTGCTGCACCTCCAGGCGGGCCAGCATGCGCTCGCCCTGACGCTCCAGCAGGAACGTGCCCCGGCCGGAAGATGATGGCCCCGCGTCGATGCCCAGCTGCGCGCGCAGATAGGCCAGCCCGATGCCATGGCCCTCGCTGCTGGCGTCCTGCGCGGCGGGATTGGCCACCGCCACCCGCAGCCGGCCACCATCGAGGCGCACGCGGATCGTCAGCTCGCCGCCGCCGGGATGGACTGCGATGCCGTGCTTGATCGCATTCTCCACCAGCAGCTGCAGCGCCATCGGCGGCAACCGCGCGGACAGCGCGGCCGGCTCGATGTCGGTGTGCACCCGCAGGCGGTCTTCGTAGTGGATCGCCTCCACCGCCAGGTAGTCCTGCACCACGCGCCACTCCTCGGCCAAGGTGACCCAGCCCCCGTCGGTATGCACCAGGGCGTGGCGCAGCGTGCTGGACAGATGGGTGACCATGTCGCGTGCACGCGCCGGGTCTTCATTGATCAGTGCACGCAGGTTGTTGAGCGCATTGAACACGAAGTGGGGATTGAGCCGTGCACGCAGCGCCTGGTGCTCCAGCGTCGCCCGCTGCGCTTCGGCGCGCAACTGCGCCATCTCGCTGTGCCGGGCACGCTGCAGCGCGCGGCGGCCGGTCCACAGCGCGCACCACACGCTCAGCACGATGGCGGTATTGAACCAGTAGCCGAAGACAGCGGCCGGGCGATAGTTTGCGCGCTGTCCCGGCAGCTGCACCCAGTCCCAGGCCAACGCGGGCAACAGCGCGGCGGCGGTGAGCACCTGAGCGGCCACCGCCACGATCACCACCGCGAGCAGCAGCCGCCACGTCAATCCCAGCAGATCGCGCTGCAACCAGTCATGCCGCAGCGCATAGCCGCGGATGAACGCGCTGCCCACCCACAGGGAAAGCGACACCATCACAGAGATCAGGACGATGCCGGACCAGTGCCCGCCGTAGGTGAACCCCAGCAGCAGGCTCACGCCAAGGTAGGCCAACCAGACCGCGCTGTTGCGCCACCAGAAACCGGTATCGCGTGCTGCCCGCTTCTCGCTCATCGTCTCCACGCCGGTCTCGATCAGGGCGCTGCAGGCAGCTCGAGGAAGCCCCGGATCTGCGTCTGCAGCCAGCGCGGATCATCCCACATCAGGAAGTGGTAGCCGGCGCGGCTCATTTCGATCCGCACACCGGGCAGCGCGGCGTACTGGGTGGCGAATACCTGCCGCGTACTGGCTTCGGTCGCACCGAACGGCTGATAGGCTGCCCACGCGCCCAGCACCAGCACCGGGGCCGTGATGCCGGCGATCGGCTGGCGCAGGTCGGTCATCGTCATGGAGTACATCGCGTTGGCGGTGGTGGCGCGATCGCTGTCGCGTCCCCACTGCTTCAAGGTCGCAACATGCTCGGGGGCGTGCGCCATGTTGGCGACCGCCGCGTCGGTCTGCGCCGCGTACTGCGTGGCGTCGGCGTCAAGCATGCCGGCCCGCATCTGCTCGGCCATCGGCGTGAGCGTGGCCGGTGTCGCGGCCGGATTCTGGACCGCGCCGAAGTACGGCAAGGCATCGACGATCACCAGTGGCCCGACCTTCTGCGGCGCCGCGATCGCCATCTGCAGCGCCAGCACACCACCGAGGCTATGGCCGATAACGGCCGGATGATCGAGCTTGCGGTCCGCACTGTAGGCCAGCAGGCGATCGCGCATGGCGCTCAGAAAGTCAGCGCTGACCACCGCAGACGCACCGGCAAAGCCCGGCAGCTGGATCAGGTGGCATTGCACCTGCGGCTGCAGCGCGGCGCAGGTCTCGCGCCAGACCTGCGCACCGCTGTTGAGGCCCGGGATCATCAGCACCGGACGGCCGCTGCCGATCACCTCGACCTGCAGATCCTGGAAGCGCTCGGTGCCCGCATGGGCGGGGCTGACCAAGGTGGCCCATGCGGTCAGCGCAAGCGCAGCCAACGGGGCGATGGAGTAGATGCGGCGGGGACGGACGGTCGACATGGCAGGCTCCTGCTGGGTGAGCCTGGAGCGTGGCGCGGGTCGACGCGGCAGGGGCAATTACATGAGCAGCGGCCGCAGACCGGCGATGAGCGGTCGGCAGCGGCGGATGAACATCCGCGCCTCAGCGATCCGGCGCGCCCACGATGGCCTGCAAGGCCGCCGGCAGCGATGGATACTGGAAGACAAATCCCTCCGCCAAGGCGTGCACCGGCTGCACGTTCTGCCCGGTCAGCAGCAGCCCGCTCATTTCACCGAAGCCCAGTTTCAAGGCAAATGCCGGGGTGGTCAGCCGCGCCGGACGGTGCAGCACCTCGCCCAGCGTGGTGGCGAAGGTCCGGTTGGTGACCGTGCCGGGCGCCGTGCCGTTGTAGGCGCCGCGTGCCCGGTCGGTGGTGAGCAGCCACAGGATCATCCCGACCAGGTCCTCGCGATGGATCCAGCTCATCCACTGCCGCCCATCGCCCATCGGCCCGCCGAGCCCCATCCGGAACGGCGGCAGCATCTTCTGCAGTGCGCCGCCCTCACGTTCGAGCACGATGCCGGTCCGCAGCACGCAGGTGCGCACGCCAAGGTCCTCGGCTTTGAGCGCCTCGGCCTCCCACTGCCGGCACAGCATCGCGGCGAAGTCGTGGCCGGGCGAGGCGGTCTCATCCAGCGGCGCGCTGTCGCGGGGACCGTACCAACCGATCGCCGAGCCGGACACCAGCACCTTCGGCCGTTCAGGCAGCGCGGCCATCCAGGCCAGCAGCGCCTGCGTCGTGCCGATCCGGGAATCGCGCAGCGCCTGTTTGCGTTCATCGGTCCAGCGGCCCTCCATCAGCGGCTCGCCTGCCAGGTTGACCACCGCCTGGACCGGGCCGACTTCCTCCAGCGCTGCAACGCTGCGCACGCCCTTCTGCGGGTTCCGGCCGGGCCGGCGGGTGAGGACGATGGGGTCATGGCCCGCGGCCAGCAGCCGCGTGCACAGGCGGCTGCCGATGAAGCCGGTGCCACCGGTGACGAGAATCTGCATGGCGGGTGCTCCGATGAAGTCACGCTCAGTGTAGGCGGCGCGATGTGCAGAAGCCTGTCACGCACTTCACATTCATCGCGATGAAGAGATATGATTAAACCACACTCGCCGACACGCCCCGCCCATGACCGCCATCAGCTTCGAGTTCTATCCGCCCAAGACCGACGAGCAGCGTGCCCAGCTGGACCGGACCGCGGCCAAGCTGAAGGTGTTCGCGCCGGAGTACGTGTCGTGTACGTTCGGTGCCGGCGGCTCGACGCTCAGCTACACCTCCGAGACGGTGCGTCACCTCAAGCAGCACCATGGCTTCGAGGCGGCACCGCACCTGTCCTGCGTCGGTGGCAGCCGCGAGGAGATCCGCGAACTGCTCAAGCTGTACCGCGCGATCGGCTGCCGCCGCATCGTCGCCCTGCGCGGTGACCTGCCCTCGGGCATGGGCCACCCCGGCGACCTGCGGTATGCCTCCGAGCTGATCAGCTTCATCCGCGCCGAGCATGGTGATGCGTTCCGGATCGAAGTGGGCGCGTATCCGGAGACCCACCCGCAGGCCAATGACGCGCTGCTGGACCTGAAGCACTTCAAGACCAAGATCGACGCCGGTGCCGATGCGGCGATCACCCAATACTTCTTCAACGCCGATGCCTACTTCCACTTCGTCGATGCGGTACGCAAGCTGGGGGTCACCGTGCCGATCGTGCCAGGCATCATGCCGATCTCCAATTTCAGCCAGCTGCGGCGCTTCTCCGAGCAGTGCGGTGCGGAGATCCCGCGTTGGATCGGCAAGCGCATGCAGGCCTACGGTGACGATGCCGAAGCGGTCCGCGCGTTCGGTGCCGAGGTCGTGGCCAGCCTGTGCGAACGCCTGGTCGCTGGCGGCGCGCCGGGCCTGCACTTCTACACGCTCAACCTGGCCAAGCCGACCACCCAGGTGCTGAAACTGCTGCGCGGGTGAGGCCGCCACGCATCGCTTGCAGATAACGCCCACGCCGCTACGCTGCTGCGATGAAACCGTTCGTGTGGCTCCTGCTGTGTGCGCTGTGCCTGCCTTCGCCCCCCGTCCTGGCGCAGGCGCCGCAGCGCGTGAACCGCTGCACCACGGCCCAAGGCGAAACCGTCTTCACCGATCGCCGCTGCGATGCACTGGGGGCCACCGCCCGTATGCCCCCGCGCACCGCGAGCGTCGGCAACACCGGCATCTACCGCGCCGGCTGCGCGCGCCGGCTCAGTGAACTGACCGGGCAGATCCGCGACGCGGTCAGCGCGCAGGACGTCAACCGGCTGTCGTCGATCTACCTCTGGAGCAACGTCTCCAACGCGACCGCCAACACCATCATCGGTCGGCTGGAATCGGTGGTGAAACGCCCGCTGATCGACATCGCGCCGGTCTACCCGGATACGGCTCCGCCGCTGGTCGATCCGGCACTCGCCACGGCGGGCAGTGCCGAGCCCCCCTCACGTCCCCGTCCGGTCGGCCTGCGCATCGAACAGACCCTCGGCAGCGCCGCCACCCCGGCCCGTACGGTATTCGGCCTGCGCCGTCAGTACGGCTGCTTCTGGATCACGCTGTAGCCGGCCACAGCGACCGGATCGCCGCGATGCCCTGCGCCCCATGGCGGCGCGCCTGCTCGATATCGCCGGGTGTCATCCCGCCCAGCGCATACAGCGGCAACGACACCTGCTCGCGCAGCGCCTCGAAGGCCGCCCAGCCCAGCGGCGTGGCATCCGGGTGGCTGGTCGTCGCCTGCACCGGGCCCAGCACCGCGAAATCACATCCCAGCCGCTGCGCCGCCTGCAACTGCGCCAGATCGTGGCAGGACGCCGCCACCAGCTGACCCGCCGGCAGCGGCCGCTCGCCCAGCGCCAGCAGCTGCTCACTGCCAAGATGCACCCCGACCCCCAGCCGCCCGGCCAGGTCGATGTCCCGGTTCACCAGCCACTGGGTCCGTGGTCCATGCTGCTGGATCACGCGTTCGGCCAGCGCCACCCGCGCCGGGCTGGACGGCGTGCGCAGCTGTACGCGGCGCACCCCGCTCTCCAGTGCCTGCGCCAAGCGTCCCAGCCAGGCCTGGTGGACGCTGTCCTCCTCGCCCTCCAGCTCGGGGGTGATCAGGTACCGGTCCGGCTGCCGCAACGCCGCGACCACCGGCAGGTCCGCCGGCGGCATCGAATACCGGTGGAGCTTGTCCGGCGCCACCCAGGTGATCGCCTGCCCCTCGCGGCCCCGCGGCGAGCCCTTCCAGCCCTGGACCCGGCGCACCTCAAGACGGAGCCGCTTGTCCGGGTAGATCTGCGGCACCTCCATGATCCACTCACCGATCTCCGCCTCGATCCCCAGCTCCTCGCGCAGCTCCCGCACCAGCGCCTCCTCGGAGGTCTCGCCGGCTTCCCGCTTGCCGCCCGGGAATTCCCACAGGCCGGCCATATCGCGGTTCTCGGTACGACGGTTGAGCAGAATGCGGCCACGGGCATCGGTGATGACGCCGGCCACGACATGGATCGAACGAAGGGGAGATGACATACCCGGAGGATGCCCAAAGCGGGCCGGGTGACGCAATGCCCCAGCGGCTGGTTGTCCAGGCGGTGTGGATCGTCGTGGTGTCTCCGCTCGGGGTTGCCGCGAGCGTGAGGGCCCCGCAGCGACCGATAGGCCCCTCAGCACCGGCGCTTGCAGTGCGGCGCCCGTGGTCTGGATACGTGGGGTGCGATGCCCTTGTGGGCGAAATCAAGGAGGAGGGGACGGCCGCAGGCCGGCACCGGGGGACATTCGCCGGCAAGGGCATCGCGCCCCAGCGCACGACCCACCCTCCGCCTCGCCTGCAAAGCGCTCAGGGCGCGTGTCATGCCTGCCACGCGGATGGAAGAAGAACCACAAAAAAGCCCCGCACAAGGCGGGGCTTTTTCAGCACATCCAATCAACCGATCAGCTCAGCTGACCATGGCAGTGCTTGTACTTCTTGCCGCTGCCGCACGGGCACGGATCGTTGCGGCCGACCTTCGGCTCATCGCGGCTGACCTGCGCCACGCCGTTCTGCGCCGCCTCCACCTGCGCAGCCTCTTCGTCCGCACCGTAACCGCCCGCGTCCTGGTGCTGGAACTGCGACTGCAGCAGACGTGCCTCCGCCTGCTGGCGCTCGGCCTGCTCCAGCGCCGCCACTTCCTCTTCGCTGCGGATACGCACGCGCGCCAGCAACGTCACCACTTCGCGCTTCACGTTCTCCAGCATCTCCGAGAACAGTTCGAAGGCTTCCTTCTTGTACTCCTGCTTCGGCTGCTTCTGCGCATAGCCGCGCAGGTAGATGCCCTGGCGCAGGTAATCCATGCGTGCCAGGTGCTCCTTCCAGCTCTGGTCCAGCACGGTCAGCATCACGTGCTTCTCCAGCGCGCGCATGGTCTCGTCGCCCACGCCGGCTTCCTTCGCCGCGAAATGCTCGTCGACCTTGGCCTGCACCTTCTCGGCGATGCCCTCGGCATCCAGCTCTTCGTGTGCCTTGACCAGTTCGGTCAGCGACATGTCGATGCCGAAGTCCGATGCCAGCGTTGCTTCCAGACCCTGCAGGTCCCACTGCTCGTCGATCGAGTTCGGCGGCACGAAGCGCGCCACCACATCGAAGATCACATCGCCACGGATGCCATCCACGTTGTCCTTCACCGATTCGGCATCCAGCAGCTCATCGCGCTGGCTGTAGATCACCTTGCGCTGATCGTTGTTGACGTCGTCGAAGTCCAGCAGATTCTTGCGGATATCGAAGTTGTGCGCTTCGACCTTGCGCTGCGCCTTTTCGATCTGGCGGCTGACCAGACGATCCTCGATGACGTCGTCTTCCTTCATGCCCATCATGCGCATCGCCTTCTGGACCCAGTCCGAGGCGAAGATGCGCATCAGGTTGTCTTCCAGCGACAGGTAGAAGCGGGACGAACCCGGATCGCCCTGGCGGCCCGAACGGCCACGCAGCTGGTTATCGATACGGCGCGACTCATGGCGCTCGGTGCCGACGATGTGCAGGCCACCGGCCGCCTTGACCGCATCGTGGCGGACCTGCCATTCGGCCTTGACCTGGGCACGCTGTTCCGGCGTCGCCTCTTCGCCCAGCTCATGCAGCTGCGCTTCCAGCGAACCGCCCAGCACGATGTCGGTACCACGGCCGGCCATGTTGGTGGCGATGGTCACCGCGCCCGGCATGCCGGCGTTGGCGATGATGGTCGCTTCGCGGTCATGCTGCTTGGCGTTGAGCACTTCGTGGTGCACACCGGCCTTGCGCAGATGCTCGGACAGCATCTCCGAGGTTTCGATCGAGGTGGTACCCACCAGCACCGGCTGGCCGCGCTCGTTGCAGGCCTGGATATCGGCCAGCACGGCGTTGAACTTGCCGTTGCGGTTGAGGAACACCTGGTCCGAACCGTCCTTGCGGATGGTCGGGCGGTTGGTCGGGATCACCACCACTTCCAGGTTGTAGATGCTCTGGAACTCGTAGGCTTCCGTATCGGCCGTACCGGTCATGCCGGACAGCTTCTTGTACATGCGGAACAGGTTCTGGAAGGTGATGCTCGCCAGCGTCTGGTTCTCACGCTGGACCGGCACGCCTTCCTTCGCTTCCACCGCCTGGTGCAGGCCATCGGACCAGCGGCGGCCGGCCAGGGTACGGCCGGTGAATTCATCCACGATCACCACTTCGCCACCGCGCACGATGTAATCCACGTCGCGCTGGTAGATCGCATGCGCACGCAGCGCCGCGTTGAGGTGGTGCACCACGGTCAGGTTCTGCGCGGCGTAGAGGCCTTCGGTCTCGGCATTGAGGATGCCGGCTTCCACCAGCAGTGCCTCGGCATGCTCCATGCCCGCTTCGGACAGATGGACCTGCTTGCCCTTCTCGTCGACCCAGAAATCGCCTTCGCCTTCCTCGGCCTCCTGCTTGATCAGGTGCGGAACGACGCGGTTGACACGGATGTACAGCTCCGGGGAATCATCGGCCGGGCCGGAGATGATCAGCGGGGTACGGGCTTCATCGATCAGGATCGAGTCGACTTCATCGACGATCGCGTAATGCAGGCCGCGCTGGTAGCGGTCCGCACGGGACAGCGCCATGTTGTCGCGCAGGTAATCGAAGCCGAATTCGTTGTTGGTGCCGTAGGTGATGTCGCTGGCATACGCCTCGCGCTTGTCGCCATGCGGCATGCCCGGGTAGACCACGCCCACGCTCATGCCCAGCCAGTTGTAGAGCTTGCCCATCTGCGCCGAGTCACGGCGGGCCAGGTAGTCGTTCACGGTGACCACGTGGACGCCCTTGCCTTCCAGCGCGTTCAGATACACCGGCAGCGTGGCGACCAGGGTCTTGCCTTCACCGGTGCGCATTTCCGCGATCTTGCCCAGGTGCAGGACCATGCCGCCGATCAGCTGTACATCGTAATGGCGCATGCCCAGCACACGGCGGCTGGCTTCACGGCAGACCGCGAACGCTTCGGGAAGCACCTTGTCCAGGGCCTCACCGTCAGCGATGCGCTGCTTGAATTCCGGGGTCTTGGCCTTGAGCTGCTCGTCGGAGAGCTTTTCGATTTCCGGCTCCAACGCATTGATCTTGGCGACGATGCGGTTGAGCTGGCGCAGCTGTCGTTCATTACGACTGCCGAAGACGCGGGTAAGCAGGCTGTTGATCATTGAAGGAACCGGTTGGAATGAGACGCCCCAACGGCGGCGCTCTCCCCAGGGGATGCGCACGCCGCAAACGAAACAGGGCGCACCGCGCCCTGTCTATGGCAACACCCATTGTAGCTTGGGACGGGGGTCCGGCGTTTCAAGCACCCCCGTTCAAGTTCGTTACCGTGATCAGCCCCGCGAAACGCGGCCGACCGGGGTATTGCCGCCATCACCGAGGAACTTGCGCGGATTGACCACCTGGCCGCGTTCCCAGACCTCGAAGTGCACGTGGGCACCGGTGGAACGGCCCGTGGAACCGGCCTTGGCCACTTCCTGGCCGGCCCGGACCAGATCGCCCGGCTTCACCACCAGGCGCGAATTATGCGCATAGCGGGTCACATAGCCATTGCCATGGTCCACATCGACCACATTGCCGTAGCCGCCCTTCACACCGGCGAAGCTGACCACGCCGTCGGCCACCGACATCACCGGGTCACCGACCTTGGCGTGGAAATCCATGCCCTTGTGGGTGGCCGCACCACGACCGAACGGATCGCTGCGGGTCCCGAAGTTGGAGGTGATGTAGGTGTTGCGGATCGGCATGCGCGAGGGCACGGCGTTCTGTTCGAGCTGGTGGTCGAACATCAGCGACTCCATCACCGACAGTTGGCGGCCTGAAGCAGCAAAGCGCTGCTCCAGCACCTGTAAGTCGGCGTTGACCGCGCTGACCGGGATGTCCTGGGTCGGGCCGGGCTCGCCTTCACCGAGGCCGGGGGTCTCGTTGAAGTCGAATTCACCGTCTTCCAGTTTGCCCATCTGGGTGAGGCGTTCGCCCAGCGCATTGAGACGGGTGGCCTGCGCCTGCAGCTCGCCCATCCGCGCAGCCAGCGCGTTGACCTGGGTCTGAGCGTCCTTCTGGGCCTGCGCCAGCTCGCGTTCCTGCTGTGCGACCTTGGCGTGGAGCCGGGAATCGTTGAACATGCTGCCACCGATACCGGCACCGAAGCCGATCAGGCAGCCCACCCCCAGCACACTGCCCAGCAGGGCCCGGGGGGAATCTTCGAAGTAGAAACGCAAACGCGCCAGCGGCGTCTTGGCCTGTCCTTCACGCGTTTTGATTACGATCTTTTTGAATGCCATCAGTGAGTTTTCATGTCTGAGCCGAAATCCAGTGCCCGTTCCCCATCCACGCCGAAGCCGGCGCTGGATGCGGTCATGGCGGACAAAGCCGGTAACCCGCTGCGTCGTGCCTTGTGGCTCGACGCGCTGGACCGTCAATTGCGCCCCCATTTGCCGCCTGCACTGGCCACCCGTTGCCGGCTGGCGAATGTAAACGGCGAGCACCTCGTTTTTCTCGTCGAATCTCCCGTGTGGCACGCCAAGGTCCGGCTTGCCGAAGCACAGTTGATCGACGCGGCCCGGTCCATCGGGCTGAAGGTCACCAAGGTGACCGTCAAAACAGCATCTGCCCCTCCCCCACGCTCCCCAGCGGTCGACAACAGGAATGGCCCCCACGCTGTTTCAGCCGCCACGCACAAAGGGCTACGCGACGCGTTGGCTTGTCTGCGCGATGTGGATTCCTCCAAATCGTGAAGCCATCGGGGCATCCCGCCCCTTCCCGGCCGCGTCACGATCACGTGAACTTTGGCTGGGAGCCGGTCTGCACTGTAGCGGCGGAACCGCCGCCAGTCGTTAGTGTTTTATTAAATTAACGTTAAATTCGGTAGAAACCTTGATGAGGTTCACAAATCTGTGCGCTGTGCACCCCCACGGTTCATTGACGTCAAGGTCACGCCTCGCTCCGCGCCTGCGCAGCCCTGAACGCAGAAACGGCGCCGTGGGCGCCGTCTCGTTTCCTTTTAAATCAATGGCTTGCGCCCACACCTGACTCAGGCGTACGCCGGCAGACCGTAGACGACCGGTGCGGCGGCCGCGGGCGAGTCATAGCTGACCCACTCCCATGCACTGGCATCGGCCAGCAGCGCGCGCACCAGCTTGTTGTTGAGCGCGTGGCCCGACTTGAAGCCTTCGTACGCGCCCAGCACCTGGCCGCCGGCCAGATACAGATCGCCGATCGCATCGAGGATCTTGTGGCGCACGAACTCATCGGCGTAGCGCAGGCCGTCGTCGTTGAGCACGCGGAACTCGTCGAGCACGATGGCGTTGTCCATCGAACCGCCCAGGCCCAGGTTGCGCTCGCGCATGTACTCCAGATCCCGCATGAAGCCGAAGGTCCGGGCGCGCGAGATTTCCTTGGTGTAGGCCAGGGTCGAGAACTCGATTTCCGCCCGCGACTGCTTGGCTGGGATCATCGGGTGGTTGAACTGGATGGTGAAACCGAGCTTGTAGCCTTCGTACGGCTCGAAGCGGGCGACCTTGTCGCCGTCGGTGACTTCCACCGTCTTGAGAATGCGGATGAAGCGTTTCGGCGCGTCCTGCTCGGCGATGCCCGCTGACTGCAGCAGGAAGACGAACGGGCCGGAGGAACCGTCCATGATCGGCAGCTCGGCCGAGGACAGCTCCACGATGATGTTGTCCACACCCAGGCCGGCCAGGGCCGACATCAGGTGTTCGACGGTCTGGATCTTGGCCTCGTGATAGGTCAGGCCGGTGCACAGGGTGACTTCGGTGACCAGATCCGCACGCGCAGGCACTTCCACCACCGGGTCCATATCGACGCGACGGAAGACGATGCCGTGGTTGACCGGGGCCGGGCGCAGAGTCATGTAGACCTTGTCACCACTGTGAAGGCCAACGCCGGTGGCGCGGATCGTGTTCTTGAGGGTGCGTTGCGGAATCATCGGGGGGCAGGACCAGAAAGCGCGCGGTCAGCGCGGCTGTGACAAACAAGAATAACACGCACTACCGCTGTCCCTTCCGTGAACCGTGGTGCGTCGACAGCACTGCCCGGACGTGCGCGATGCACGACGGCGGTCAGACTGCCGGGCCGATCCTGGCCCGGCAGCATGGGACATGGAGGTGCTTACCGGGGAGGACAAGGCCCCGGCACGCAGTACTCAGTCCGCCTGGCGGCGCAGGAACGCCGGGATGTCCAGGTAATCGTTCGGCAGTTCAGCGGCGGCCGGACCCGATGCGCTCGGGGCCGACGGGGCCACGGTGTCGGCGCTCGGACGACGCAGGCCCATGCCCATGCCCATCCCGCCCACGGCCTTGGAGACCGCATCGCCGCCGTTGTCGAACTCGCCGAACTCCGGCTGGCCGGTGGTGGCGTTGCGGACCAGCTTGATCGGTGCGCGCTCGCCCGGACGCTGGGTCTTGGCGGTGACGGCACGGTTCAGGCCGGTGGCGACCACGGTCACGCGGACTTCGTCCTGCATGTCCGGATCCAGCACGGTACCCACGACCACGGTGGCATCTTCCGAAGCGAAGCCATCGATGGTGCGGCCGATCTCGTCGAACTCGGCCATCGTGAAGTCGGCGCCGGCGGTGATGTTGACCAGGATGCCGTTGGCACCGGCCAGATTCACATCGTCCAGCAGCGGGTTCTGGATGGCGGCTTCGGCAGCGGCCTGGGCGCGGTCATCGCCACGCGCGGTGCCGGTGCCCATCATCGCCAGGCCCATTTCGGACATGACGGTGCGCACGTCGGCGAAGTCGACGTTGATCAGGCCCGGACGCACGATCAGGTCGGCGATGCCCTGCACGGCGCCCTGGAGGACGTCGTTGGCGGCACGGAAGGCCTGGATCATGGTGGCGTTGCGGCCCAGCACGGTGATCAGCTTTTCGTTCGGGATGGTGATCAGCGAATCGCAATGCTGGCTCAGTTCTTCGATGCCCTTCAGCGCGACCTGCATGCGGCGACGGCCTTCGAACGGGAACGGCTTGGTGACCACGGCGACGGTCAGGATACCCATCTCCTTGGCCAGCTGGGCCACGACCGGGGCTGCACCGGTGCCGGTGCCGCCACCCATGCCGGCGGTGATGAACACCATGTCCGCCCCCTGCAGGGCGTCCATGATGCGCTCACGGTCTTCCAGCGCGGCCTGGCGGCCGACTTCCGGGTTCGCGCCTGCGCCCAGGCCCTTGGTGACGTTGGTACCCAGCTGCAGCTGCAGCTTGGCACCACAATTCTTGATGGCCTGCGAGTCGGTGTTGGCGGTGATGAATTCCACGCCGTCCACACTGGTGCTGACCATGTGCGCCACGGCGTTGCCGCCGCCGCCGCCCACGCCGATCACCTTGATCACCGCATTGGGTGCCATCTTTTCAATCAGTTCGAAATGCGCCATGTCCGTGTCCTCTTGTTGCCGTTTACGCGGGACGGGGGCTTCGGAGATTCCTTCTCCTGTCCTCCCCACCCATCGTGCCGGCGAGTTGTAGTTGGTATGCCCGGCTGGATAGAGCCAACCGCGGCGGTATTGCCTGCTTCAAAGAACGACCCGTGGGCCGGTGTTGCTACTTCGCACTGCGGGGTGTTGCCTGTGTTGCGTGGACTACGTGGATTTTTCGGGAACTGCTTATCGCGTATTGCATGTGTACTGCGTGTTGCGAACCGCGATCAGAACTCGCCGCGGAACCAGGTTTTGAGCTTCTTGAACATGCTGCCGGCGCGGCCGGTGGGCAGCGACGGGCGACGCGGGTGTTCGATCTGGCTGCCCATCAGCAGCAGGCCCACGCCGGTGGCATGCACCGGGTTGCCCACTACTTCGCCCAGCCCGGTGACGTGCTGCGGAATGCCCACGCGCACCGGCATCTGCAGCATTTCCTCGGCCAGTTCGACCACGCCTTCCATCTTCGAGGCGCCACCGGTGAGCACCATGCCGGCGCGCACCAGTTCCTCGAAACCGGAACGGCGCAGTTCGGCCTGCACCATCTCGAAGATTTCCTCGTAACGGCCCTGCACCGCCTGGGCGAGTGCGTGGCGCGGCATCCGGCGCGGCGGACGATCGCCGACGCTGGGCACCTGGATGCTTTCCTCGGCGGTGGCCAGCTGGGCCAGGGCGCAGGCATAGCGCACCTTGATCTGCTCGGCTTCCGGGGTCGGCGTGCGCAGCATGTGCGCGATGTCGTTGGTGACGTGGTCGCCGGCGATCGGCAGCGAGGCGGTGTGGCAGATCGCGCCCTGCACGAACACGGCCAGGTCGGTGGTGCCGGCGCCCATGTCGACCAGTACCACGCCCAGCTCGCGCTCGTCGGCGGTCAGCACGGCCACGCTGGAGGCCAGCGAGGACAGCACCAGGTCATCGACCTGCAGGCCGCAGCGCTGCACGCACTTGGAGATGTTGGCCGCGGCCGACTGTGCGCACACCACCAGGTGGGCATGCACTTCCAGGCGCACGCCGGTCATGCCGACCGGGTTGCGGATGCCTTCCTGCGAATCGTCCAGCACGTACTCGCGCGGGATCGCATGCAGGATCTTCTGGTCGGCCGGGATCGCCACCGCCTTGGCCGCATCCAGCACGCGATCCAGGTCGCCCCAGGTCACTTCGCCGTCGCGGATCGGCACGATGCCTGGCGAGTTCTTGCACTGCACGTGGTTGCCGGAGATCGAGGCATACACCGAGCGGATCTCGCAGCCGGCCATCAGCTCGGCCTCCTCGACCGCACGCTGGATGGACTGCACGGTCGATTCGATATCCACCACCACGCCGCGCTTGAGACCGCGCGATTCGTGCGAGCCGATGCCGATGACCTCGATCGGATTGCCCGGCGAATACTCGCCGACCAGCGCCACCACCTTGGAGGTGCCGATATCCAGACCAACGATCAGTGATTTGTCACCCTTGCGATTCATGTCCTGTCCTGCGTCCTGTGCGCCACAGTGGCCGGCGTGGCCGGTGCGGCCGGAACCGGGGTACCCCAGCTCAGCGTGAAACCATTGGTGTATCGGAGGTCGGCGCGCTCGATCGGCGCCGCTTGATTGGCCAGCTGCGGCAGCACGCGTACGAAGCGCTGGAGGCGCGAACGGGCATCGTCGCGGCCGACGACGACTTCGGTGCCATTGCTCAGCACCAGCGACCAGCTGCCGCGTGCGTCCATGGTGACCCGCTTGACGTCCACGCCGGCCGGCGCGAACAGCGCGCGCGCATCGTTGTAGAGCGCCACCACTTCTTCGGTCTGGCTGTCCGGCCCATCCAGGTCGGGCAGTTCCAGGTCCTGCAGCTTCTTCGGCGTGGCGAACAACTTGCCCTGCTCGGAGAGCAGGCGGTCATGGCCCCAGCGCGCGAACGGCTTGTGCTCGACCAGGGTGATTTCCAGCACGTCCGGCCACTGCTTGCGGACCTGCGCGCTCTCCACCCACGGCAACGTTTCGATGGCGTCCTGCGCATCCTGCAGCTTGACCGCGAAGAAGCCGGACTTCGCATACGGCAGCACCACCTGCTGCAGCTGCTCGGCCGGCACCCGCTTGAACTCACCGTGCACACGCAGCTTGGCCAACGGCCACCGCTCGGCACCGACCCAGCCGTTGAGCACCGCCACCACCGGCAGTGCCACGACCGACAGGGCCAGCAACCAGACGAAGATGCGCAGCACCGCGTTCATGCGTGGCGGTGCTCCTGTGCGGCGTGACCCGGCAGGGTCTGTTCCAGCACGCGCCAGACCAGCTCTTCAAAGCCGATCCCGGCCTGGCTGGCCGCCTTGGGCACCAGCGAATGGCTGGTCATGCCCGGCGCGGTGTTCACTTCCAGCAGGTAGAAGCGGCCGCTGCTGCGGTCGCGCATCACGTCCACCCGGCCCCAGCCACGGCAACCGGCGGCGCGGAACGCGGCCAGTGCGAGGCGGCGGATCTCGATTTCATCCTCGCCCTCCAGGCCCGGGCACAGGTACTGGGTGTCCTCGGCGATGTATTTGGCGTTGTAGTCGTACCACTGGCCCTTGGGCACGATGCGGATCGACGGCAGCGCCTGGTCGCCCAGGATCGCCACGGTCAACTCGTCGCCGACCACCATCTGCTCCATCAGCAGCTGGCCGTCATAGCGCACCGCCAGCGCGACCGCCTCGTCCAGCCCCGCCTCTTCCACCACGCGGCTGATGCCGACGCTGGAGCCTTCATTGGCCGGCTTGACCACCACCGGCAGGCCGAGCTCGGCCGCAGCGGCGTGGACGTCGGAGGCCTGGTCCAGCGCGATGAAGCGCGGGGTCGGCAGGCCGTGCGACAGCCACACCTGCTTGGTGCGGATCTTGTCCATGCTCAACGCCGAGCCCAGCACGTCCGAGCCGGTGTAGGGCACGCCGAAGGCTTCCATCAGGCCCTGCACGATGCCGTCTTCGCCACCGCCGTCATGGCCGTGGAGGATGTTGAAGACGCGGTCGAAGCGCTTCTCGACCAGCGCGAGCGCCAGGGCCGGGATGCCGTCGACCGCGATCGCATCGACGCCGCGCGCGCGCAGCGCTTCGATCACGTTGCGGCCGGAATCCAGCGAGACGTTGCGCTCGCTGGAGGTACCCCCCAGCAGCACGGCGACGCGGCCGAACATGGCCGGGTCGGTGAGGCGCAGCGGCGGGAAGGTCAGCGCGTTCATGCGGCCGGGGTCTCCTGGAAGCCTTCGCCGGCGATCTGCTGGGCGATGTAGCCGATGTCGCCGGCCCCCATCATCAGCAGCAGGTCACCGTCCTGCAGGACATCGGGCAGCACGTGCGCCAGTTCGGCAGCGTTGCCGACCACGACCGGCTCGCTGCGGCCGCGCGCACGGATGGCGCGGGCCAGCGAACGCGAATCGGCGCCCGGGATCGGCGCTTCGCCGGCCGGGTACACCTCGCTCAGCACCAGCGCATCCACTTCGGACAGCACGGCGGCAAAGGCATCGAACTGATCGCGGGTGCGGCTGTAACGGTGTGGCTGGAACGCCACGACCAGGCGCTGGCTCGGCCAGCCACCCCGGGCAGCAGCGAACACGGCGGCCAGCTCACGCGGATGGTGGCCGTAATCGTCGATCACGCGGACCTTGGCACCGGTGTGCGTGGTGACGATGCCCAGGTCATTGAAGCGGCGGCCGATGCCGGCAAAGCTCTCCAGCGCACGCGCGATCGCCTCCGGCGCCACGCCCAGCTGCCAGCCCACGGCGGCGGCGGCCAGCGCGTTGAGCACGTTGTGCTCGCCCGGCAGGGCCAGCGTCACCGGGTGGCTGCTGCCTTCCGGCAGGCGCAGGGTGAAATGCATGCGCGGCCCGTCCTGGACCACATCCTCGGCACGCACGTCAGCGTTGCTGCTCATGCCATAGCTCATGACATGGCGCGGCGTCTGCGCGGCCAATGCGGCCACTTCCGGATCGTCGATGCACAGCACCGCCAGCCCGTAGAACGGCAGGCGCTGCAGGAACTCGGCGAACGCGGCCTGGACGCGGGCGAAATCGTTGCCGTAGTTCTCCAGGTGGTCCGAATCGATGTTGGTGATCACCGAGACCAGCGGGTTCAGGCGCAGGAAGCTGCCATCGCTTTCGTCGGCTTCGGCCACCAGCCACTGGCCACCGCCAAGCTTGGCGTTGGCACCGGCGGCGAGCAGCTGGCCGCCGATCACGAAGGTCGGGTCCAGCCCGCCTTCGCTCAGCACCGCGGCGGTGAGGCTGGTGGTGGTGGTCTTGCCGTGCGTGCCGGCCACCGCGATGCCGCGGCGGAAGCGCATCAGTTCGGCCAGCATCGCCGCGCGCGGCATGATCGGAATGCGCTGGCTGCGCGCTTCCATCAGTTCCGGGTTGTCATCGCGGATCGCGCTGGAGACGACCACGCAGTCGGTACCAAGCACGTTGGCCGCCGAGTGGCCGCGCATCACGCGCGCACCCAGGCCGGCCAGGCGGCGGGTCGCGGCGTTGTCGGCATTGTCCGAACCGGACACTTCATAGCCCAGCGTCAGCATCACTTCGGCGATGCCGCTCATGCCGGTGCCGCCGATGCCGACGAAGTGCACGCGCGGGAACGCGCGTACCAGGTCGTTGGTGTCGTGGAGGCGGCGGATCATGCGCGGCCTCGCGCCAGGCTGGCGCGCGTAGCGGTGTTCATTTGGATTCCTCGAGAATGATGTCGGCGATGCGCTCAGCGGCATCGACTTTGGCCAGGGCACGCGCGGCGTTGGCCATCTGCATGCGTCGGGCGGAATGTTCGGACAAATCGCGCAACACGCCTTCCAGCTGCGTCGCCAGCGTTTCATCCTGCTTCAGCAACACCGCGGCGCCGCGCTCGACCAGATACTCCGCGTTGCGGGTCTGGTGATCGTCGACGGCCGCAGCGAACGGCACCAGCACGCTGCCCACACCGACGGCGCACAGCTCGGCCAGGGTGGAGGCGCCGGAGCGGCACACCACCAGATCGGCCCAGGCGAACGCCTCGGCCATATCGGCAATGAACGGTTCCACGCTGGCCTGCACAGCGGCATCGGCATACGCCTGCAGCGCTTCGGCATGCAGCTTCTCACCGCTCTGGTGGCGCACCTGCACCGGCATGCCAGCGCCCAGTGCGGCCAGTGCCTTGGGCACTGCGTTGTTGAGCGCGCGTGCGCCCTGGCTGCCGCCGAGCACCAGCAGACGCAGCGGCCCCTGACGGTTGGCCAGGCGCAGCTCCGGCGGCGTGATCGCAGCGATCTCGGCACGCACCGGGTTACCGACCGCTTCCTCGCGTTTGGCGAAGCTGCCCGGAAAACCGGCCAGCACGCGACGGGCGAAGCGCGACAGCACGCGGTTGGTGAGGCCCGGTGCGCGGTTCTGTTCGTGCACCAGCAGCGGCAGGCCATGCAGGCGCGCGGCGATACCGCCGGGGCCGGAGGCGAAGCCGCCGAAGGCGATCACCGCCCGCGGCTGGCGATCGCGGATCAGGAAGCCGGCCGCACGGATCGCACGCAGCAGCCGCAGCGGTGCGCCGATCAGGGCCAGCTTGCCCTTGCCACGCAGGCCGGCGATGGCCAGCGTATCAATGTGGATATCGTGCTGCGGCACCAGGCGCGTTTCCATCGCGCCATCGGCACCGAGCCAGGTGACCGGCACGCCACGTTCGCGCAGCACCTTGGCCACGGCCAGGCCGGGGAAGATGTGCCCACCGGTACCGCCGGCCATGATCATGACCGGGCGCTGGGACGGATCGAGGCGAGGCGTGCTCATCCCATTCTCCCCAGCGTCGGTTCGATGCGCTGCTGCATGCGGCTGGTGCCACGGGTGGCGCTGTCACGCGGTGCGGTGTCGCGGTTGCCGCTGTCCTGCATCGCCGCGGCGACCGCGCTGGCGCTGTCGGCCTTGGGAACATCGCCGGGCAACGGGCCATCCTGGTCGGCGCCCATGCGCACGGCCTGGCGGCGCTCGGCGCGGTCCAGTTCATAGGAAACGCGCAGCAGCAGGCCCATCGCCACGCAGGTCATCAGCACGCTGGAGCCGCCGGAGGAGATCAGCGGCAGGGTCAGGCCCTTGGTCGGCAGGATGCCGAGGTTGACCCCGATCGAAACGAAGCTCTGCATGCTGATCCACAGGCCGATGCCAAAAGCGATGTAGCCGGAGAAGTGGCGCTTCATTTCCACGCAGCGCATGCCCAGCCAGAAGGTGCGGCCGACCAGCAGCGCATACAGCGAGATGATCAGGCAGGTGCCGAGGAAGCCCAGCTCCTCGGCGGTGACCGAAAAGATGAAGTCGGTATGCGCTTCGGGCAGGTAATAGAGCTTCTGCACCGAGTTGCCCAGGCCCACGCCGGTCCACTCGCCACGGCCCACGGCCATCAGCGCATTGGAGAGCTGGTAGCCGTCGCCCTGCTGATCGGCCCACGGATCCAGGAAGGAGGTGATGCGGCGCATGCGGTACGGCTCGATGATCGCCAGCGCGCTCATGCCGACCATGCCGATGATCACCGGCATGGACATGCGCGGCATGTTGACCCCGCCCAGCACCAGCATGCCGGCGGTGATCGCCAGCAGCAGCGTGGACGAGCCGAAGTCCGGCTGCAGCAGCAGCAGCACCACCAGCGCGCCGGCCACGCCGAGCGGCTTGAGCATTGCCGGCCAGGTCGCGTTGACCTCATCGCGGAAGCGGACCAGATAGCTGGACAGCCACACGATGTAGAGCACCTTCACCGCTTCGACGGTCTGGAACTTGGAGATGCCCAGGTTGATCCAGCGGCGGGCACCGTTGACGCTGCTGCCCAGGCCTGGGATGAACACCACCACCAGCAGCGCGAAGCAGCCCAGCAGCAGGATCTGGTTGTACTGCTCGATGCTCTTGAGCTCGGTGCGCATGGCGATGATCGCCAGGCCGATACCCACCGCCAGGAAGATCAGGTGGCGGTTGAGGTAATAGAACGGGCTGCTCATCAACGCGATCGAGCTCGACGCGACCATCACCACGCCCAGCCCGGTGAGCGCGATGATCGCACCCAGCAGCCACTTGTCGAAGTGGCCTCCGATGGCTTCCAGGCGGGTGGCTTGGCGCGACAGGTCGTTCATCAGCGGACCTTCAACGTGGCCAGGCCGATCAGGACCAGCACGACGGAGATGATCCAGAAGCGCACGATCACGCGCGGCTCCGGCCAGCCCTTCAGTTCGAAGTGGTGGTGGATCGGCGCCATGCGGAACACGCGCTTGCCGGTCAGCTTGAACGAAGCGACCTGGATCATCACCGACAGCGTCTCGATCACGAACACGCCGCCCATCACCACCAGCACCAGTTCCTGGCGGGTGATCACCGCGATCGTGCCCAGCACCGCACCCAGCGCCAGCGCGCCGATATCGCCCATGAAGACCATGGCCGGATAGGTGTTGAACCAGAGGAAGCCCAGGCCTGCGCCGGCGATCGCCGCGCAGATGATGACCAGCTCACCGGCGCCCGGGATCTGCGGGATCTGCAGGTAGCTGGAGAACACCACGTTGCCCGAGGCATAGGCGAACACGCCCAGCGCGCAGGCGACCAGCACGGTCGGCATGATCGCCAGCCCGTCCAGGCCGTCGGTCAGGTTGACCGCGTTGGAGAAGCCGACGATCCAGAAATACGCGATGGCCACGAAGCTGATGCCGGCCAGCGGCAGCGCGATCGATTTGAACATCGGGATGTAGAACGTCATCGCCGCCGGGACATCGGCGGTGTAGAACAGGAACAGACCGGCCGCCAGACCGAAGATCGACTGCAGCAGGTACTTCCAGCGCGACTTCAGGCCGTTCGGGTCGCGGCGGACGATCTTGATCCAGTCGTCGTACCAGCCGATCGCGCCGAAGCACAGCATCACGGCCAGCACCAGCCAGACGTAACGGTTGCGCAGGTCAGCCCACAGCAGCACCGACAGCGTGATCGTCAGCAGGATCAGCGAGCCGCCCATGGTCGGCGTGCCGGCCTTGGCGAAATGGGTCTGCGGACCATCCGTACGGATCGGCTGGCCGCCCTTGAACTGGGCCAGCTTGCGGATCATCGCCGGGCCGAGCCACAGCGACAGGAACAGGGCGGTCAGCGCCGCGAGGATGCCGCGCAGGGTCAGGTAGCCGAACAGCCCGAACAGGCTCTCCAACTGCTGCAGCCATCGGGCCAGTTCAAGCAACATTGGGGGTTTCCTCTCCTTGCGCGAGCAGCGCTTTGACGATCGTGTCCATGGCGCTGCCACGCGAGCCCTTGACCAGGCAGCGCACGCCCGCATGCAGTTCGGCGGCGAGCGCGGTGGCCAGGGCCTGATGGCTCTGGAACTGCTGCCCGCCTTCACCGAAGGCGGTCGAGGCGGCGGCGCTCAGCGGGCCGAGCGTGTACAGCCGCTTCAGGCCGGCATCGCGGGCGCGGCGACCTGCCTGGGCATGCAGCGCCTCGCCGTCCGGGCCGAGTTCGCGCATGTCGCCCAGTACCAGCCAGCCCTCGTCCTTCGAGGCAGCCAGGGCATCGATGGCGGCGGCCAGCGAACCGGGGTTGGCGTTGTAGCTGTCATCGATCAGCACCGCGCCGCTGGGCAGCTGGTGCGCGATCTGGCGGCCGGGCACCGGCTCGGCGCGGGCCAGGCCGGCGGCGATCTGCGCCACCGCAATGCCCGCGGCCAGCGCCAGCGAGGCAGCGGCCAGCGCGTTGCTGATGTTGTGCCGGCCCGGCAGGCCCAGCGTGATCTCGGCATCGCCCGCGGGCGTGGACAGGACGAATTGGCTGCCCTGCGCGGCCGGGCGGATCGCACGCGCGGTGACATCGGCGGTGTGCTCCAGGCCGTAGCGCAGCACGCGGCAGCGCGGCGGCTGGCCGACAATGTGCTGTTCGAACCAGATCCCGAAGGCGTCATCGGCATTGATCACGGCCACGCCATCGGAAGGCAGCGCCGCGTAGATCGCGCCCTTGGTGGTGGCCACGCCCTGCAGGCTGCCCATGCGTTCCAGATGCGCCGGGGCGATGTTGTTCACCAGCGCGTAGTGCGGGCGCACGATCTCGGTGAGGTAGGCGATGTCGCCCGGCTTGCCGGCGCCCATCTCGTAGACGGCGTAGTCGGCATCTTCCGGCGCATCGAGCACCGCCAGCGGCAGGCCGATCTCGTTGTTGCGGTTGCCCGGGTTGGCGTAGACCACCTTGCGGTCGTCACGTGCCACCTGTTCCAGGATCGCCAGCAGCAGGCTCTTGACGCTGGTCTTGCCGTTGCTGCCGGTGATCGCGAAGACCGCGGTGTCGCGGTCACGCTGCATGCCGGCGGCGATGCGGCCCAGGGCGTGTTCGCTGTCGGCGACCACGATCTGCGGCAGGGCGACATCGAGCAGGCGCTCGACCAGCATCGCCGAGGCACCGCGCGCGAGCGCGTCGGCCGCGAAGTCATGGCCATCGAAACGCTCGCCACGCAGCGCCACATACAGGCTGCCCGGCGCGAGCGTACGGGTGTCATTGCTGATGGCATCGATGGCGGTATCCTCGCCATGGATCTCGCCACCGGCCCAGTGAGCGATCAGCGACAGGGGGGTGCGCTTCATGGTGCCTCCATGCGCGGCGTGCCCGCGTTGTCTACGCGCGCGGCCAGCACACGGCCGGCCACCTCGGTGTCATCGAAGGTGTGCTTGACCCCGTGGATCTCCTGATAGGGCTCGTGACCCTTGCCGGCGATCAGCACGATATCGCCCGCACCGGCCTGGCCGATCGCGGTGGCGATCGCGACGGCTCGGTCGCGCTGCACGGTGACGGCAGCGGGTGCATCAAATCCCTTCAGGATGTCGGCCACGATCACGTCGCCGTCTTCGCCGCGCGGATTGTCGTCGGTGACGATCACCACGTCGGCGTGTTGCTCGGCGATGGCGGCCATCTGCGGGCGCTTGCCGGTATCGCGCTCGCCGCCGCAGCCGAACACGCAGATCAGGCGCCCGGCCAGATGGCCCTGCACGCTGGTCAGCGCCTGTTCCAGCGCATCCGGGGTGTGCGCGTAATCGATCACGACGGTGGGCAGGCCACCCTCGCCGCCCAGGCGGTTCATGCGCCCGGCGATCGGCTGCAGCTGCGAGAGCAGCGCGGCGATCGCGGCTGGGGCGTGATCCAGCGCATACAGCGCACCGGCCACGGCCAGCAGATTGTCCACATTGAACCGGCCGAGCAGCGGCGACTGCACCGGGTGGCGCTGACCGTCCACGACCAGATCGAAGGCGATGCCGCGGCCATCCAGGGTGAGTGAATCAGCGCGTACGGTGGCCTGTGCGGCACCGCGCGAGCTCACGCCGATCGGACGCACGGTCTCCCCGACGGTGCGCAGCAGTTCGCTGCCGAAGCTGTCATCGAGGTTGACCACGGCGGCCGTGAGCCCGTCGCGGTGGAACAGCTTGGCCTTGGCCGCACCGTACTGCGCCATGTCGCCGTGATAGTCGAGATGGTCGCGGGTGAGATTGGTGAACACCGCAACGTCGTAATGCACGGCATCCACGCGGCCCTGATCGAGCGCGTGCGAGCTGACTTCCATCGCCACGGCCTGGCCCCCCCCGTCGCGCAGCTGCGCCAGCACCTCATGCATCTGCAGCACCAGCGGCGTGGTGAAGCCGGTCGGCACCACGTCGCCATAAAGGCCGACGCCCAACGTGCCGATGCTGCCGCTGCGGGTGCCGAGCAGGTGCCAGGCCTGGGCCAGCAACTGCACGGTGGAGGTTTTACCGTTGGTGCCGGTCACCCCGACCATCGTCATCGCGCGCGAGGGGTGGCCGTGGAACTGATCGGCCATCGCGCCCATGCGGTGGCGCAGGCCCGGCACGGCAATCGCATCGGCCGGGGCCGGCAGCTCGGCCGGGGCCGGCGGCTCGAACAGGATCGCCCCGGCGCCGTTGGCGCGGGCCTGATCGACGAAGCCCAGGCCGTGCGCGCCGAAGCCGGCGATCGCCACGAAGGCATTGCCCGGGCGCACCGCACGGCTGTCCAGCACCAGGCCGGTGATGGTCGGGTCGTGGCTCAGCACCACATCGGGAAGCAACTGCGACAGCAACATCATCTGGCTCATTGCGTGCCTCCCTGCGCGGGCGGCACTGTGGCGTGCGCGCTGGGCAGCGCGGCATCGAATTCTGCGGCGGCATCGGGCGCGATCACCGTTTCCGGCGGCGGCATCGGCAGCACCGAGGCCGAGTGGCCCATCTTTCCGGACTGCTGGGCGGCCAGCCACGACTCGATGTCGTCCGGCGGCACGTCCATCAGGCGCAGCGCGCCCTCCATCACGTTGTGGAACACCGGCGCGGAGACCAGGCCGCCGTAATACTTGCCGCCCTGCGGGTCGTTGATGACGATCACCGTGGCGAAGCGCGGGTTGGTGGCGGGCACCACGCCGGCGAACAGCGCGTTGTAATGGCCACGCTCGTAACCGCCGGGGCCGGCCTTGCGGGCGGTGCCGGTCTTGCCGGCCACGTGGTAACCCAGCACCGCCGCCTGCTTGGCGCCGCCCTGGGTGACCACGGTTTCCATCATCGCCACGACTTCCTTGGCGATCTTCTCGTCGATGATCTGCTTGCCTTCGTTGCGCTGACCCTTGACGAAGGTCGGCGCGATCAGCTTGCCGCCGTTGCCCAGCGCCGAGTAGGCGGTCGCGATCTGCAGCGGGCTGACATTCAGGCCGTAGCCGTAGGACATGGTGGTCTTGGAGGGACCACTCCAGCGCGCCGGGCGCGGCAGCACGCCGGCCGATTCGCCCGGGAAGCCGCTGTGCGGGGCAACGCCATAACCGAAGCTGTGAATGTGGTCGTAGAAGACCTGGTCCGGCATCTTGGCGGCGATCTTGGCCGCCCCGATGTTCGAGCTGCGGGTGATCACGCCGGTGACGTTGAGCACGCCATTGTTCCGCGGCACGTCCTTGATCGTGTAGCGGCCCAGCGCCATGTAGCCCGGGTTGGTGTCCACCGTGGTGTCTTTGGTGACCACGCCGGACTGCAACGCCGAGGCGATGGTCAGCGGCTTCATGGTCGAACCCGGCTCGACCAGATCGGTCACCGCGCGGTTGCGGCGGGTGTCCGGCGCAGCGCCACCGACGGCATTGGGGTTGTAGGTCGGCAGGTTGACCATGGCCAGGATCTCGCCGGTGGCCACATCCATGATCACCATCGAGCCGCCCGCGGCCTTGTTCTCGATCAGCGCGTTGCGCAGCTCCTTGAAGGCCAGGAACTGGATGCGGCGGTCGATGCTGAGAGTGAGGTCCTTGCCCGGCTCGGCGGCGCGCAGCAGATCGCTCTCCACCGTATCGCCCTTGCGGTTGCGGATCACGCGCTTGGCGCCGGCCTTGCCGCGCAGCCATTCGTCGAAGGCCAGCTCCAGCCCTTCCTGGCCGCGGTCGTCGATGTTGGTGAAGCCGAGCACGTGCGCCATCGCCTCACCCTGCGGGTAGAAACGACGGAACTCGCGCTGCGAGGCCACGCCCGGGATCTTCATCGCGACCACTTTTTCCGCGTCGTCCGGATTGATCCGGCGGCGCAGGTACATGAATTCTTTATCGGCCTTCTGCGAGAGCTTGGAGGTCAGCTCATCCAGCGGCATGCCCAGCGCGGTTGCCAGCTCGGGGATACGGTCCGGCGAACGTAGCAGTTCCTGCGGGTTGACCCAGATCGAGGCGACCGGGGTGGACACCGCGACCGGCTCGCCATTGCGGTCGGTGATCATGCCGCGCGAGGTGTTGATCGGCAGTTCGCGCAGGTAACGGGCTTCGCCCTGGCGCTGGTAGAACTCGCTGTTGATGATCTGCACGTAGGCGGCACGGCCGACCAGCGAGACCGAGCACAGGCCGAGCGCCAGCCCCACCCACTTCAGGCGCTGGCGGAGGTTGAAGCTGTTGCGCGCACGGTTGCGGCCGGACTTGTTCATGGCCGGATCACCACGACATCGGCCGCTTCGGGAAACTTCATGCCCAGGCGCTCGCGGGCGACGCGGTCGACCCGGGTGGCCTCGGCCAGGGTGGCCTGCTCAAGCTGCAGGCGACCGAACTCGATGTTGATCTCATCGCGCGCACGCTCGACCCGGGACAGCTCCACGAAGGTCTGGCGGTGGCGATGGCGCATGAACACCACACCGATCGCCGAGGCGACGGTGCAGGCCAGCAGCACGATCAACAGCAGGCGGCTCATCCAGCCACCTCGCGCTTTTCGGCGACACGCAGTACGGCGCTGCGCGAGCGCGGATTGACTGCCAGCTCGTCGTCTTCGGCCTTGATGGCGCCACCGTGCAGGTCCAGCGTCGGCACGAACGCAGCCAGCTCCGGCAACCGGCGGTTGCTCGGCGGTGCCTTGGCGTAGCGGTTCATGAACTGCTTGACGATGCGGTCTTCCAGCGAATGGAAGCTGATCACCGCCAGCCGGCCACCGGGCTTGAGGCGTGCCAGTGCCGCGTCCAGGCCGGCCTCAAGGTCGGCCAGTTCGCGGTTGATATGGATGCGGATCGCCTGGAAGCTGCGCGTGGCCGGGTGGATCTTGTCCTTGCCACGCGGCATCACCGAGGCGATCAACTCCGCCAGCTCGGCGGTGCGGGTGAAGGGTTGCTTGTCGCGGCGGGCGACGATGGCCTTGGCGATGCGGCGACCCTGGCGCTCTTCGCCGTAGGTCCACAGCACGTCCATCAGCTCGCGCTCTTCAACACGGTTGAGCCACTGCGCCGCGCTTTCACCGCTGTCCGGATCCATGCGCATGTCCAGCGGGCCGTCCTTGCCGAAGCTGAAACCGCGCTCGGCGACATCCAGCTGGGGCGAGGACACGCCCAGGTCGAACAGCACGCCATCCAGGCCCTGCGCGGTGGCCTCCCAGTGCAGCAGATCAGCAAAGCTGCCACGGAAGATCGAGACGCGCGGGTCCGGCGCGAAATCACGCTCGGCTACCGCAATCGCCTCCGGATCCTTGTCCATGACCAGCAGCCGGCCTCCAGGACCGAGTTGCTCGAGCACGCCGCGGGCGTGACCGCCACGACCAAACGTGCCATCGAGATACACTCCGTTTTCGATCACCTTCAGGCCATCCAGGACCTGCGTGTACAGGACCGGCAGGTGGCCTGCCGGCGGCTGCGACACCGGAAGGTGACCGGTCTGCGCTGCTCCGCGCATCCGGGCACCCCGGCTCACAACTTCAGGTCGAGCAACCCATCGCCGAGATCCTCGTCAGACAACGTCTGCTGGATCAACGCGCGATGAGCCTGCTCGCTCCACAATTCGAATTTGTCGCCCATACCGAGCAGCACCGCCTTCTTTTCAATGCCAACGGCACCACGGTGGCTGGCGGGAATACTGATGCGGCCGTTGCCGTCCAACTCCAGATGCGCGGCCGAACCGACCAGCTTCTGTTGCAGGAGGCGCACGACGCGCTGTGTGTTGGGCTTGGACATGACGTCATCACGGACGCGTTCCCATTCCTGTTCGGCGTACAACCAGAGGCAGCCGGACTCGAACGGGTTGTAGGTCAGGACCAGACGGTTGTTGCTCACACGCGCAACAAGGTCGCGATGCGCGGTCGGAACCGCCATGCGCCCTTTGTCGTCAACAGTGATGGCCGTCTCGCCTTGAAACACGACGTTTTCACCTTTCCTTCGCCCGGTGAAACATTGAACCACGAAAAACCACAAAAAACCCGGTTTCCCCTCTGATGCCCACCTTAGCAGTGCCGATTGGGTTGTCAACAACTTTGCGAAGGGGAAATCACTTTGAACATCAAGGGCTTGCAGCAATGTTTAGAGACTTGTTCAAGGCTTATCCACAAGTTGCTGTTTCGTCTCATTTTTTGAGATTTCGCCGAAGTTCAGGCCTGTGGAGACCGCGTGAAACATCCGCCCGTATTCATCCCTGACGGGGTCGCCATCGCCCCGGCGCTGCGCAGAACCGGCACACTGTGAGGCATGTGTCTGCTCGCGCTTGCCTGGAAAACCCACCCCCGCTGGCCGTTGGTGATGGCCGGTAACCGCGATGAGTTCCACGCGCGGCCGACCGCCGCCCTGCGCCGATGGCCCGCACCGGATGACGGAGTGGCCGCGGGCCGCGACCTGCGCTCGGGAGGGACCTGGGCCGGGATCGGCCCGGCGGGGCGGATGGCGGTGGTGACCAACGTCCGCGATCCGCAAGCCCGGCAGACCGGCCCCTCCCGCGGCGCACTGGTGGCCGACTATCTGCGTGATGCCGTGCCGGCCGCACTGTTCGCGGACGAGCTCGCGCGGCGAGCAGTCGAATTCGCCCCCTTCAATCTGTTACTGGCCGATCGCGACAGCTGCCAGTTCCTGGGCAACCACCCCCTGCACCGCCAGTCGCTGGCGCCGGGCATCCATGGCATGTCCAACGGGCCGCTGGATGCGCCGTGGCCGAAAACCGTGACATTGAACGCAGCACTGCGCGCATGGGTGGACCACGGCGACGATGATCTGGCCCCGCTGTGGAAGGCCCTGCGTGATGAAACCCGCGCTGAGGACAGCACCCTGCCGGATACCGGCATCGGCCTGGAGCGCGAGCGCTGGCTGTCGTCCCCCTTCATCCGCAGCCCCGAGTACGGCACCCGCGCCAGCACGATCATCGTGCTGGACGCCAACGGCCACGGCTTCATCACCGAGCGGCGGTTCGATGCGGAAGGTGTCTGTGTGGGTGAAACGACGCTGGCAACGCACGGCTAAGCCGGTAGGGACAGCGCCGTGATCAACAGGTACTCAACGCCCAGGACAATCAAGCCGAGTAACAGCCCCCTTTAGTCAAAGGGGGCGCGCCGTCAGGCGCGGGGAATTGGAGGCTGGTAGCCCGGGGCCCAAGGTTTGCGCTGCAAACCTTGGGGCTTTTTTCGCGAGTCCGCGAAAAAAGCGGCGGAGCCGGCCGATAAGCCGGGTTTTGTCGTGGACAGTCATTCTTCTAGGCGCTGCGTCACCGCAGCGCTCAAGCAACCTACCCGGACCCGACGCGGGCCACGCCATTAGGTCCCTATTTGGTCTTGCTCCAGGTGGGGTTTGCCGTGCCGGTCTGTTACCAGACTCGCGGTGCGCTCTTACCGCACCATTTCACCCTTACCGGCTCCCCGAAGGGAACGTAGGCGGTATCTTTCTGTTGCACTTTCCGTCGGCTCGCGCCGCCCAGGCGTTACCTGGCACCTTGCCCTGTGGAGCCCGGACTTTCCTCGGCATCCGCAAGGGATGACGCGACTGTCTGGCCGACTCCGCCGCGCGCATTGTCCCACAAAACAAGGACGATCGCGGTTACCCGCCGTACAACGCCTTGCGCGGGGCACCGGTGATTTCCGCCGCCAGCTTGGCTGCGGTCGAGGGCGGCAGGTGCTCGCTCAGCCTGGCGTACAGGCGCCGGCCCTGAACCAGCTGAGCCTCCTCATCGTCGGCCGCGCCCTGCACCATCACCACGAACTCGCCCTTGCGCTGGTTGTCGTCCGCCTCGACCTGCTGCAGCAGCGAGGCCAGATCGCCATCCAGCACGGTCTCGAACAGCTTGGTCAGCTCACGCGCCAGCACCGCGGGCCGCTCGGGCCCGAACGCGGCGACCATGTCCGCCAGCGATTCGGTGATCCGGTGCGAGGATTCGTAGAACACCAGCGTGCGGGTTTCACCGGCCAGCGCATGCAGCCGCTCGCGGCGGCCGGACGCCTTGGCCGGCAGAAAGCCTTCGAACGTGAAGCGGTCGCTCGGCAGGCCGGCCACGCTGAGCGCGGCGATCGCCGCACAGGCGCCGGGAATCGGGCTGACCTTGATCCCGGCTTCGCGCGCGGCGCGGACCAGGCGGTAGCCCGGGTCGCTGACCAGCGGGGTGCCGGCATCACTGACCAGCGCCAGCGACTCGCCCGCCAGCAGGCGCGCCACGATCCGCTGCGACAACACCTCTTCATTGTGGTCATGCAGGGCCACCAGCGGCTGCTGGATGCCGAAGTGGGCCAACAGCTGGCCGCTGCGGCGGGTGTCCTCGGCGCAGATCGCGGCCACCGAACGCAGCACGTCCTGCGCGCGCGGGGTCAGATCGGCGAGGTTGCCGATCGGGGTGGCAACGACATACAGCGTGGGGACAGCACTCATCAGCGGCTCTTCCGTGGTCAAGGGTAGAATCGTACCGTTCCCCGGCCACGGCCGCTGCCCCCATCGAATGGACCTGATCATGAACAAGCCCGTCGTACGGATCTCCGCCCTTTCGTTGTCGCTGATGCTGCTTGCCGGCTGCGCCACGACCAGCTTCACCAGTGCGCCGGATTCGCCGGCCCAGAGCCAGGCCCTGGCGCTGATCGAGCAGGGCAAGCCGCGCGATGCGGCGGTCCAGCTGGAAGCGCTGGCCAACACCCTGCGCGGCAGTGCCCGCAGCGCCGCCCTGGCCGATGCCGCCTTTGCCTGGCACGAAGCCGGCGATGCCACCCGCGCCCGCACCCTGCTGGCCCAGCTCACCGCGCGCCAGCTCAGCGGCGCCAGCCTCCAGCGCTACCAGCTGACCACCGCCGAACTCGCGCTGGCCGACAAGCAGCCGGCGCAGGCGCTGGCCGCGCTGAAAGAACCGGCCGACGCGGTCACCCCCTCGCTGCAAACCCGCTGGCACCTGGCCCGCGCCAACGCACTGCAGGCCACCGGCGACAACCTCGGTGCCGCGCTCGAGCGCGCCCGTGCGCACGCCGCACTGACCGGCAAAGCGCGCAGCGACAACCAGCAGGCCATCGCCGGCCTGCTCGGCACGCTGGACGATGCCACCCTGCGCGCGCGCGCGGCGGCGCTGCCGGCCAATGAACCGCTGTACAACTTCGCCGGCCGTGCGCTGATCGCCCGTGGCCTGCCGCTGCCGCGTCCGTTCGATCGCGAAGGCGCCTCGCAGTTCGATACCAGCAAGCGCCCGCCGGCGATGAGCGATGGCTACCGCCCGCCGGTGAAGATGGCGGTGCTGTTGCCGCTCAGCGGCCGCCTGGCCACCGCCGCGCAGCCGGTCCGCGATGGCCTGCTCAGCGGCTACTACGGCGAAACCCGCCGTCGCCCGGACATCCAGTTCATCGACACCGCCGGTACCGCCGCCGGTGCCTTGGCCGCCTACGACAAGGCCGTGACCGCCGGTGCCGATTTCATCGTCGGCCCGCTGGGGCGCGACGAAGTGGATGCCGTCTTCGGCCGCCGCGAGCTGCCCGTGCCGGTGCTCGCCCTGAACCGCGGCAAGGACACCCCGCCGGCCGGCAGCGCCGGTTTCTCGCTGGCCCCGGAAGACGACGGCATCATCGCCGCCGAATACCTGCGCGGCCGCGAGCGCAGCAAGGTGCTGGTGATCCACAGCAACGACGACAACGGCCGCCGTGCCGCGGCCGCCTTCCGCGAGCGCTTCGCGCAGCGTGGCGGGCAGGTGGTGGCCACCATCGGCGTGAGCGACACCGTCGGCGACATCGGTGCGCAGGTGCGCGCGGCAGGCGCCATCGACGGCGTGCTGCTGGCGGTGAAGGCGCCGCAGGCGCGTGCACTGACCCCGCAGCTGGCGCTGGCCGGTGCCGGTGGCGCGAGCCGCGTCGGCACCTCGCAGCTGACCGTCGGTGCCGGCAAGCCGGAAGAAGACATGGCGCTGGACGGCATCGTCTACCCCAACGAAGCCTGGAACGTGCGCGGCGTGCCCGGCCTGCCGGCCGCCTCCACCGCCGGGCAGATCCTGCCCTCGGCGCGTGGCGCGTCCGGTCGCCTGTTCGCGTTCGGTTTCGATGCGTGGAAGATCAGCGCCTACCTGGACAAGGTCGCCACCGAAGGCGGCCTGGCCGGCGCCACCGGCACCCTGTTCCTGGACAGCAACGGCAACGTACTGCGGGTGCCGGCATGGTCGACCTTCAGCGGTGGCCGGCCGATGCCGATCGCCAGCAGCAACTGAGCCACGTGCCCACCGGGCGCGCGGTACGCGGTGCGGCGGTGGAAGCTGCCGCGCAGCACCATCTCCGTGAGGCCGGGCTGCGCCCGGTCACCACCAACGCGCGGTATCGCCGCGGTGAGATCGACCTGGTCATGCGCGACGGCGAGGTCGTCGTGTTCGTGGAAGTCCGCTACCGCGCCAGTGCCCGCTTCGGCGGTGGCGCGGCTTCGGTGGATCTGCGCAAGCGACGCAAGCTGGTGATCGCCGCGCAGCTGTTCCTGCAATCCCATCCCTGGCTGGCCGAGCAGCCCTGCCGCTTCGACGTGGTTGAAGCCAGTGGCGAGCCCCCGCAGCTGAACTGGCTGCGGGACGCGTTCCGGCTGGAAGACTGCTGATGCCCTCGATCTTTACCCACGCCGCCATTCCGCTGGCGCTGTGGTGCGCCGCGGATCGCGGCCGCATCTCCACGCCGTTGCTCACCGCCGGCGTGGTCGCGGCCATGCTGCCGGATGCGGACGTGCTCGCCTTCGCGTTGCACATTCCCTACGCCGACAGCTTCGGCCATCGGGGCGCCAGCCATTCGATCCTATTCGCCGCGCTGATGGCCGTGCTCGCCGCGCTGCTGCACCGGCGCCTGCGCGCCACGGCGGTGCAGGCGGCTGCGTTCGTCGGCCTGTGCGCACTGTCGCATCCATTGCTGGATGCATTCACCTCCGGCGGGCTTGGCGTCGCGCTGTGGTGGCCATGGAGCGGCGAACGCGTCTTCGCCCCTTGGCGCCCGATCCGCGTCTCGCCCTTCGCGCCGCAGTTCTTCAGCGCGCGCGGGATGGCGACCGTCCTTTCCGAACTGCGTTGGGTGTGGCTGCCACTGGCGCTGGCCGTGATCGGCTGGCGCGCGATCCAACGTGCCCCTGTTGATTCCCGGACCTGATGATGACCCCTGCCCTGCCCACGGCGTTCGTTGCCACCCTGCATGCGCTGCTCGGCGACGACGGCTGGCGAACGGATGACAGCGCACGCAACGCACATGCCCAGGACAACTCGTGGCGGCACACGCTGCCGGCCGGTGTCGCCTTCCCGCGCGATCGCGAGCAGGTCGTCGCCCTGGTCCGCGCCTGCCGCGAACATCGCATCGCCCTGGTCGCGCGCGGCGCAGGCACCGGCACCACCGGCGCTGCCGTGCCGATGGAAGGCAGCATCGTGCTCTCGTTCGCGCGGATGAACCGTATCCTCGCCATCCAGCCCGGCGACCGCTGCGCGGTGGTCGAACCCGGCGTGCTCAACGGCGACCTGCAGCAGGCGCTGATGCCGCACGGCCTGTTCTGGCCGCCGGACCCTTCCAGTGCGGAGATCTGCAGCATCGGCGGCAACCTCGCCTGCAATGCCGGTGGCCCGCGCGCGGTGAAGTACGGCACCAGCCGCGACAACGTGCTCGGTCTGGTTGCCGTCACCGGTGCCGGTGAACTGATCACCTGCGGCGGGCCGTACACGAAGGACGCCACCGGCTACGACTTGACCCATCTGCTGGTCGGCAGCGAAGGCACGCTGGCCCTGATCGTGGAAGCGACCCTGAAGCTGACCCCGCTGCCAGTGACGCAGGCCGGGCTGCGCGTGCTCTACCGCGATGCGGACGCCGCCGCGCAGGCGGTGTCGCGCCTGATGGCGCAGCCGGTGGTGCCCACGCGCCTGGAGTTCATGGATGCGCGCAGCCTTGAGCTGCTGCGTCGCAATGGGGCTGACGTGCCCGAGGCCGGCGCGATGCTGCTGGTGGAGGCGGACGGCGACCACGACACCCTGCCCTACCTGCTGCAGGCCCTCGCGGCGGCCGCCGAAGGCGACGGTCTGATCGCGCTGGATGTGGCGATGGAAGGCAGCGCGCGCGAAACCCTGTGGGCCGCGCGCAAGGCGCTGTCACCGGCGCTGCGCAGCATCGCACCGGGCAAGATCAACGAAGACGTGGTGGTACCGGTCTCGCGCATTCCCGCGCTGGTCGCCGGGGTGCAGGCACTATCGGCGGAGTTCGCTCTGCCGATCGTCACCTTCGGCCATGCCGGCAACGGCAACCTGCACGTCAACATCCTCTACCACCCGGACGATGCCGGCGAGAACGCACGCGCCCATGCGGCGCTGCCGCGCGTGTTCGCGCTGACCCTGGCACTGGGCGGCACGCTCTCCGGCGAACACGGCATCGGCCTGGCCAAGCGCGATTTCATGGCACAGGCGTTCACCCCGGCCACGCTGGCGGCGATGCGCGCGATCAAGGGTGCGCTGGATCCGGATGGGATTCTCAATCCGGGGAAGGTGCTGCCGCCGGTGTGATGGGCGTCAGCGACGTTCGGAGAAGTGCTGGTAGCCACCGTCGGTGGCGTCGGCATCAGCGCAGTGCACGCCCTGTCCTTCCACGATCCGGCCGATCCGGGTCAGCGGCAAGCCCAGGGACGCCGACAAGGCATGGATCGCGTCACGCTGCGACGGCGCGACGGTGAAGCACAGCTCGTAGTCGTCGCCGCCACGCAGCGCGCAGTCGCGGGCACCCTCGCGCCCGAGCTGCTCGCGCAGGGCCGACGAGATCGGCAATGCATCGGCCTCCACTTCCGCGCGCACGCCGCTGCAGGCCGCGATATGGCCCAGATCAGCGAGCAGACCATCGGAGATATCCACGGCCGCATGTGCGTAGGCACGCAGGCGCAGGCCAAGCGTTACGCGCGGGATCGGACGCAGCAGGCGCTCGCGCAGCGTTTCGTCATCGCTGAGCAGCGTGGCGACCGCCACCTTCAACCGGTTCTGCTGCCACAGGCGCAGGGCACCGGCGGCATCGCCCAGCGTGCCACTGACCCAGATGTCATCCCCCAACTGGGCACGATCGCGACGCAGCGCCTGGCCGGGCGCGACCTGCCCGATCGCGGTCACCGAGAGCGACAGCGGCCCGCGCGTGGTGTCGCCGCCAACCAGCACGATGTCGTGCTCGTCGGCCAATGCGAAGAAACCATCGGCGAAGGCTTCGATCCAGTCCGCGTCGGCGTCCGGCAAGGACAGCGCCAAGGTGCACCACGCCGGACGGGCGCCCATGGCGGCGAGATCGGAGAGGTTCACCGCGAGGGTTTTCCAGCCGATCTCGTAGGCCGGGGTTTCGACCGGGAAATGCACGCCGCTGTTGAGCGTATCGGTGGTGATCACCAACTGTTCGCCCGCACGCGGCTGCAGCAGCGCGGCGTCATCGCCGATGCCGAGCACGACATCGGCGCGCGCGGTGGTGCGCGCACGGATGCGGTCGATCAGAGCAAATTCGGCAAGGGACACGGGGCGGATCAGTGACCCGATTCGACCTTGCGCCACTCCACCGCGGCCCGGTCGAGCACGCCATTGACGTAGGTGTGGCCATGCTCGGAACCGAAACGCTTGGCCGACTCGATCGCTTCGTTGATCACGACGCGGTACGGCACGTCCAGGCGGAAGCGCATCTCATAGGCGGCCACGCGCAGCGCGGCGCGTTCGATCGCATCCACTTCCTCGATCCCACGATCCAGGTACGGGTCCAGCGCCGCATCCAGATCCTTGCGGTTGTCGAGCACGCCATGCACCAGCGCTTCGAAGTAGGCCAGATCCGCGATTTCGCGGGCCTGTTCATGGGCAAACTGGGCGATCACGCTCTGCGCGTTGCCACCGGAGATCTGCCACGCATAGATCGCCTGCAGGGCACGACGACGCGCGCGCGAACGCAGCACGGGGTCGACGCCATCACGGCGGACGGGCTTACCGGAGGGCTTGCCCTGGTTTGACTTGTTCATGGCAGCTGCTCCAGAAGATTGACCATTTCCAACGCCGTCAGTGCGGCTTCCTCACCCTTGTTGCCGTGGCTGCCACCCGCGCGGGCGTCGGCATCCTCGACCCGTTCCACCGCCAGTACGCCATTGAGCACCGGCACGCCGAAATCCAGCTGCACGCGCATCAGGCCTTCGGCGCAGCGGTCGGCCACGTGTTCGTAATGGCGGGTATCGCCCCGGATCACGCAGCCCAGGGTGATGATCGCGGCATGCTGATGGGCGGCCGCCAGACGCGCGGCGACCAGCGGCAGTTCCCATGCGCCGGGCACGCGGATCACGTCGATGGCGGACTCGTCGATCCCGTTGCCGGCCAGGCTCTGCCGCGCACCGGCCACCAGCACGTCGGTGATGCGGGCGTTCCAGCGGCTGGCGAGGATGGCGAAACGGGCCTTTTCCGGAGTACGGAGGTCGCCTTCGTAATGGCTCATGTTCGGCGTGGGGTCCATTTAATAGGTGAATATTCTAGCGCATGGCTGCGTGTAGCCGGGTCGCCGCGCGTTACGGGACGGGTCGGGTGCAAAAGCCCCCTGAGTCAGGGGGCTGCCGCGAAGCGGCGCGACGTCAGCGCGCCTGCGATGACGTGTTCTCCACCGTCTCGACCACTTCCAGGCCATACCCGGCCAGGCCGATCTGGCGGCGGGGGGTGCCCAGCACGCGCAGCTTGCCCAGGCCCAGGTCGGACAGAATCTGCGCCCCGGCGCCGTTGCGGCGCCACTGGCTCACGTCCTTGTCCTTGCCCGGCACGACCGGCACCGGCTGCTGGCGCAGGCGGGCCAGCAGGCTGTTGGTGTCGCGCGGCGCCGACAGCACCACCATCACGCCGCGCTCGGCGGCGGCGATGGCGCGCAGGGCATCGGTGGAGGCCACGCCGAAATCATCGCGGCGCCAGTGCAGCAGATCAGCCAGCGGGTTTTCCACCTGCACGCGGACCAGGGTCGGCTCGGCATCCGGGGTGCCGCGGACCAGCGCGAAGTGCAGGTCGTGGGCGATCCGATCGCGGTAGGTGACCAGCGTGAAGGGGCCGAACTCGGTCTCGATCTCGCGCTCGTCGACGCGCTCGACCGTCTTCTCGGTGGCCAGACGGTACGCGATCAGGTCGGCGATGGAGCCCATCTTCAGGCCGTGCTCGCGGGCGAACACCTCCAACTCCGGGCGGCGCGCCATGCTGCCATCCGGGTTGAGGATCTCCACCAGCACGCCCGCCGGCTCCAGGCCCGCCAGCATGGCCAGATCGACGCCGGCCTCGGTATGCCCGGCGCGGGTCAGCACGCCGCCCGGCTGGGCGATCAGCGGGAAGATGTGGCCCGGCTGGTGCAGGTCGGCCGGCTTGGCATCGGGCTTCACTGCGGTGCGGATGGTGTGCGCACGGTCGTAGGCCGAGATGCCGGTGGTCACGCCTTCGGCGGCCTCGATGCTGACCGTGAAGTTGGTCTGGAACTGCGCGGTATTGGCCTGCACCATCGGGGCCAGGCCCAGGTCGGACGCACGCTCGCGGGTCAGCGGCAGGCACACCAGGCCACGGCCATGGGTGACCATGAAGTTGATGTCCGAGGGCTTGACCAGCTCGGCGGCCATGATCAGGTCGCCTTCGTTCTCACGGTCTTCGTCATCGACGATGACGACCATGCGGCCGAGGCGGATGTCCTCGAGGATCTCGGGAATGGGGGCGAAATTCATGCGCGTGCTCCTGCACCCAACAAACGTTCGACGTAACGGGCGACCAGATCGATTTCAAGATTGACCGCGCTGCCCACGGCAGTAGCGGCGAAGGCGGTGTTGGCGACGGTGTGCGGGATGAGGGCGACCTCGAAGCCCTGCGCGTCCACTTCGTTGACGGTCAGACTGACCCCGTCCACGCAGATCGAGCCTTTCTTGGCGATGTAGCGCAGCAGCGCGGCCGGCGCGGCGAAGCGCCAGCGCTGGGCACGTGCATCGTCATGCACCGACAGCACCTGGCCCAGGCCATCGACATGGCCGCTGACCAGATGGCCACCCAGGCGATCGGTCGGGCGCATCGCGCGTTCGAGATTGATGACGGCGCCGTCGGCCAGCTGCCCCAGCGTGGTCAGGCCCAGCGTCTCGGTGGAGGCGTCGGCCTGGAAGCGGGTGGCGTCATACGCGATGACGGTGAGGCAGACCCCGTTGATGGCGATGCTCTCGCCCATCTGCACGTTCTCGAACGGCAGGGTGCCCACGTCAAAGGTGAAGCGGACATCGCCGCCAAGGGTGTCGCGTGCGGCCAGACGGCCGACGCCTTCGATGATTCCAGTAAACAAGGAACGTTCTCCGCGGAAAGTGAGCGAAAAACGCCGCAAGGCATATAGGTGCACGCCGAGCACAAGGCCCGGCCGCACCGTCTTCTTTCATCCGGACTATACCGTCGGCTCCGGCATCGGACCGGATCTGCTGACCTTCCCGGGGACCGGGAAGCGCTCGCGGGCTCGTGCTTGCGCACCTACCGCCGGTGGGGAATCGCACCCCGCCCTGAAGACGTTTGTGTACCGGCGAACCGGCGCAGCTAGTGTAACAGGGCACCCTGACTGGAGGCTTTAAGTTAAATAAGTGTTAAGCTAGCCCGCTGAGTGCTGCGGCCCGTGGATATGAGGACGCACACGTCGGTTACTGATCGGGCTGCGGCGTCCGCGCCGCGCCATGATCGAACGGGTCCCGCAAGGGGCCCGTTTTTTATGGGCGCAGCACCAGGCGGAGGTCTTCACCCACCTGGCGCCTGTCCACCACGCGCATCCGGCGCTGCTGGTCCATCGCGTGGATCCCCAGGCCGGACAGCAGCGGCAGGCCATGCTCGCCGAGCAGCGTGGGCGCCTGGTACAGCAGCAGTTCGTCCACCCAGCCACCGGCCAGCAACGCACCGGCCAACGTGGCGCCGGCTTCGCTATGCACTTCGTTGATGCCGCGCTCACCGAGCAACGCCAATACCGCGCCCAGATCCAGACGACCATCATGGCTGGGCACGCTGGCGAATTCCGCATCGGCGGCATCCGGCGGGCTGACCGCGGCGTCGTGCACATAGAGGGTCGGTGCCCCACCCTCGCGCACCCGCGCACATTCCAGCGAGCGCAGCCGCGCATCGAGTACCACCCGCAACGGCGGCAGCACGTCGGTGTCGGCCAGCCGCACGGTCAACATCGGGTCATCGGCCAACACGGTCGCCGCGCCGGTGAGAATCGCACCCGCACGCGCACGCCAGTGCTGCACATCTTCCCGGGCGGCCGCACCGGTGATCCATTTGGAGCTGCCATCGGCCATCGCGGTACGGCCGTCCAGACTGGCCGCAAGCTTCACCCGCACCCAAGGGCGCCCGCGTTCGATGCGTGAGAGGAAACCGTGGTTGAGCTCGCGCGCCTGGGCGGCCATCAGCCCTTCGGCCACCGCGATACCGGCCTCGCGCAGCAGCACGAAGCCCCCCCCATCAACCTTCGGGAAAGGATCGCGCATCGCCGCCACCACGCGTGTCACCCCAGCCTCGATCAAGGCCAGTGCACACGGGGGCGTGCGTCCGTAGTGCGCGCACGGCTCCAGGGTGACGTAGGCGGTGGCGCCGCGCGCCTGTTCACCCGCCTGGCGCAGCGCGAACACTTCCGCGTGCGGGCCGCCGGTGCGCTGGTGCCAGCCCTCACCCACCACGACCTCATCGCGTGCGACCACGCAGCCGACCATCGGGTTGGGCCGCGCGGTATACGCGGCGCGCTCGGCCAAGCGCAGCGCATGCGCCATGTGCTGGTGGTCGAGAGCGGTGAAGTCAGTCATGGCGGTGAGCGTCCGGCGGCAGGCAGCCGCGATGGTAGCTCAGCCGTGGTGGCCGCGATGCGGCGCAGGCTCAGCCTTTCTTTTTCTTGGTCAGCGCGATCACATCGCCGAGCAGCTGCAGCTGTTCGGTGCTGGAGGGCAACTCCCGTTCAAGCTTCTCGATTTCCTCGCGGAAATCGGCCACGTCTTCGAAGCTGCGGTACACCGAGGCAAACCGCACGTAGCCGACATGATCGAGCTTGCGCAGCTCGTTCATCACGAACTCACCGACCTTGATCGAGGGGATTTCGCGTTCGCCGCAGATACGTGCCTGCTGCATCACCGCGCGCACCGCCAGCTCGATCTTGTCCTCGGGAACCGGGCGCTTCTGCAGCGCGCGGTCGAAACCACTGCGGACCTTGCGGGCATCGAACGCCTCCCGGCTGCCGTCGCTTTTCACGATCGCCGGCAGTTTCAGTTCGATGGTTTCCAGGGTGCTGAAGCGCTCGTTGCAGGCCTCGCACTCGCGGCGACGCCGGATCGTCGCGCCGTCTTCAGAGACGCGCGAGTCGATCACACGGGTATCGGCATGCTGGCAGAACGGACAGTACATGGAACGCCTTACATCGGGAAAACGTCATGCCGTGGTCACGGCAGCGTCGCAACGGTACCTGAGAGGGACCAGCTACAGCAAATAGCGGCCCGGAAAGGCCCGCCCGCCTACCTGGCGCGCCAACGCAGCGATAGCAGGTGCGCCGCGCAGGAGAGCAGGGGGAGGCCCGCCATCAGCAGCAGGGCGGCCGCTGGCGCGGACCCTTCGAACAGATGGTGGTGGAAGATCGACCGCACCAGACCCGCCCAGGCAATGCCGGTTGCCACGAGGGCGGCCAGCAGGCCAGCCCACCACACCGATGAGGCCGCAAGAAGTTCGCCCGAGCCGCCCTGCCACCAGCGCCGGGCAAGGCCCCACCAGATGATCAGCACCAGACTGGCGGCGACGAACCACGCGGCCGCCCACCCCGGCGCATCGCCTGGCCCACCGTATTGATGGAGCACGTCGCGCACGCACAGCCCAACCACGACAAACGCCGCCACGGCATGCGGGAGTCCAAACAACGCCATATGCAGCAGCAGACCCCACCGCTGCCTGCCCAGGGGTTTCATCCCGTCAGGCGCCTTGCGTGCGCCGCAGCCGCACCAGCATGACAGCCGGCAACATCAGCGGCGGCCCTGCCAGCAGCAGAACCAGTGCCATCGGACTCGCGGCGGCCTGCCAGAATGCCATGCCGACCACCGCCAGGGCGGCAAGGACGCCAAGGCCCAATGCAACCCACGGCCAAGGCCCGGCATCGCGCAGGCCGGTGCGTCCCTGTCGGAGATAGCGGCTGCTCAACCACAGCCAGCCCGCCACCCCGCTCAGGCCCGCACTGCCCCAGCCACCGATCAACAGGCGCGAGGCCCGGTCCAGATAGGCCGGCTCGACGAACGCGACCCAGACCCCGATGGCGGCGAAGGTGCCGCCGCCGGCCATCCCCACGATGCCGCAGATCAGGGCCAGCACGGCGTAGATACGCCGTTGCCGGCCCTCGTCCATATCAGCCGTAGACCGGGTACTTGCGGCACTGCGCGCTGACCGCGTCGCGGACGCGGGCGATCACGGCCTCATCTGCCGGGGCGTCGAGCACGTCGGCGATCCAGTTGGCCAGCTCCACGCAGTCCTGCTCCACGTAACCGCGCGTGGTGACCGCCGGCGTACCCAGGCGCAGGCCCGAGGTCACGAACGGCGAACGCGGGTCGTTCGGCACGGAATTCTTGTTGACGGTGATGTGGGCCAGGCCGAGCGCGGCTTCAGCATCCTTGCCCGAGACATCCTTGCCGATCATGTCGACCAGCATCAGGTGGTTCTGGGTACCGCCAGAGACGATCTTGTAGCCGCGCGCGATCAGCGTATCCGCCATCGCCTGGGCGTTCTTGACCACCTGCTGCTGGTAGGCCTTGAAGCCCGGCTCCAGCGCCTCCTTGAAGGCCACGGCCTTGCCGGCGATGACGTGCATCAGCGGACCGCCCTGGATGCCCGGGAACACGATGGACTGCAGCTTCTTCTGCAGTTCTTCGCTTGCCCCCTTGGCGATGATGATGCCGCCACGCGGGCCGCGCAGGGTCTTGTGGGTGGTCGAGGTGACCACGTGGGCGTGCGGCAGCGGGCTCGGGTAGACCCCGGCGGCGACCAGACCGGCCACGTGCGCCATATCCACGAACAGGTAGGCACCGACCTTGTCGGCGATGGCGCGGAAGCGCGCCCAGTCCACCACCTGCGAGTAAGCCGAGAAACCGGCGACGACCATCTTCGGCTTGTGCTCCAGGGCCAGGCGCTCGACCTCGTCATAGTCGATCAGGCCGGCTTCGTCGACACCGTACTGGACGGCGTTGAACAGCTTGCCCGAGGCATTGACCTTGGCACCGTGGGTCAGGTGGCCGCCATGGGCCAGGCTCATGCCCAGGATGGTGTCGCCCGGCTGCAGCAGCGCGAAGTACACCGCCTGGTTGGCCTGCGAACCGCTGTGCGGCTGCACGTTGGCATAGTCGGCATCGAACAGCTGCTTGAGGCGATCGATGGCCAGCTGCTCGGCGATGTCCACGTATTCGCAGCCACCGTAGTAACGCTTGCCCGGGTAGCCCTCGGCGTACTTGTTGGTCAGCTGGCTGCCCTGGGCTTCCATCACCGCCGGGCTGGTGTAGTTCTCGCTGGCAATCAGCTCGACATGGTCTTCCTGGCGCTGGGTTTCGGCGGCAATGGCCTTGGCCAGTTCGGGATCGTAGCTTTCGATGCGGACGTCGCGCGGGAACATCGGGTGGTACTCCAGGACAGGGAGGAAAGGCGTCGATTGTAGCCCGTTCCCAGGCTGGGGCTGCCCTGCTTCGGCGCCCTGGCTGCGCGCAGCCGGCCCGGTCAAAGGCGCCCTGCCCCCATTTTTTGAGACATACGCTGGATTCGGTGATGGCGGTCACGCACTTTTGACGGTTAACAGGATCAGCCCTGGTTTTTCCCGTCCTGGGGCCTATCACCGTAAGGAAACGCTCCAATGCGCTGCTCCGGCTTCTCGCCCCCCGCCCTCCGTCAGTGCTGCCTACCACGGCGGGCAGGCCTGCTCGTCCTGGCCCTGGCCGCGCCCCTCGGCCAGGTCGCCTTGGCCGCCGACACTGCGCCACCGGCCGCCACCGCAAGCGCGACCGTACTGATCGCGCGGGTCACGGTGGAGGGCGTGGGTGATCACCCCGCCAGCGGCATCAGCCCCGCCGCCGTGGAGGCCGTCGCCAACCAGGCACTGCGTGAGATCAGCCCAACGCTGCCCGCCGCGCTGGATTTCGAGCAGATCCAGCAGATCAGCGCGCGGATCACCCAGACGTATCGCGAGGCAGGGTTTCTGGTCTCGGTGGCCTATGTGCCGCCGCAGGACATCGGCGAGCGCCAGATGCTCACCCTGAATGTCCTGGAAGGCCGGGTGGGCCGGGTGCTGGTGCAGGGCAGCCAGCGCTACCGCGACGACCAGCTCAGCGCCAGCAGCCTGGGGCTGATCGGCCGTCCCCTGCGCCGCGCCGAACTGGACCGCGCCCTGCTGTATGCGCGTGACCTGCCAGGGGTGTCGGTTACCTCGGTGCTGCAGCCCGGTCAGCAAGCCGGTGAAACGGACATCGTGCTGGTCGCCCAGGACAGCGCGCATCCGTATGAAATCACCGCCGGGCTGAACAACCATGGCACCGACAGCACGGGCAAGTACCGCGCCGAACTCGGTATCAGTGCCTTCAACGCGCTTGGCGCGGCCGATGTACTGGGCGCCAGTGTCGCCTACGGGCTGGATCCGGCCGACAGCTGGCAGGGGGCGTTATCGCTGAGCATTCCCTCCTCCGCCATCGACGGTCTGAGCCTGACGGCCGGCGTGAGCCGCAGCGAGATCGAGCTCAACAACGGCCCGTTCGCGGCGCTGGAAATCCATGGCCCCACCACGGTCGGGCAAGCCGGGCTGGACTGGAAATTCGTCAACCGTACCGATCTGCTGCTGCAGGTCTCCAGCCGCTGGATCCACCAGGAATCCCGTCTTGATGGCCTCGGCATGCAGCTCTCACGTCATACGTTCGACGTGCTTGAAGCCGGCCTGTCGATGCGGCATACCGACCGCCGGTTGCGCGGCATCAACCTGGTGCAGCTGAGCACGCGCAAGTCGATCAACGACGAGTCAGCGCCGTTCGATTGGCTGTATCCCAACCACGACAGCTACTACTGGGTGACGCGACTGTCGGCGGCTCGCCTGCAGGCCCTGCCCGGCAACCAGCGCCTCTACCTGCGTGGCACTGGCCAGTTCACCGACAACGCGCTCACACCGATGGAGCAGTTCAGCATCGGCGGCCCCAACAGCGTGCGCGCCTTCCCGCTCTCGGCCGCGCTGGGCGATCGTGGCGTGCAGGCCACCTTCGAGTACCAGGTCGATGCGCCCGGCTTCGCCACCCTGCCCTCACCGTTCCAAGGCCGCAACTGGGGAGACGTGTTGTCGCTCCAGCTGTTCTACGACTGGGGCAGGACCTCGCCCGTGGCGCAGAACCGCCGGCTCGGGCTGCAGCCCCTCACGCTTGAAGGCGCGGGGCTGGGCCTGCAGCTGCGGCTGCCGCAGGGCCTGCAGTTCAACCTGACCGCTGCCACCCCGACCGGCCGCACCCAACCTGCCGATCAAGACGATATGCGCGTCTGGGCCGGCATCAGCCTGACGTTCTGAGGAACACAGACCATGAATCGTATCTATCGCCTTGTCTTCAATCGTGCGTTGGGCCGCGTCCAGGTTGCTTCGGAGCTGGCCAGTGGCAGCGTGGCCGGTTCCGGTGCTGCCCTGTCCTCGCAGCGGCAGCCGGCACTGCGCCCACTCTGGCTGCCGCTGCTGCTGGCGCTATGGGCGCCGGCCGGGCTTGCCGCGACCCTGCCCACCGGCGGCATCTGGACCACAGGGGCTGGCAACATCACCCCCTCCGGTGTCGATGCGCTCACCGTCAACCAGACATCGACCAAGGCGCTGATTGACTGGAACAGCTTCGACATCAGCAGTACCGGTACCGTGAACTTCGTGGTGCCCGGTAGCAGCGCGGTCACCGTCAACAAGATCAATTCTGGTACGCCGAGCACCATCGCCGGCCTGCTCAACGGCAACGGCCAGGTGTTCCTGATCAATCCGGCCGGGATCATGTTCAGCTCAGGATCCAGCGTCAACGTCGGCGGCCTGGTGGCCAGCACGATGGCGCTGGACGGAGGCGTGGCCAATGACGTCTACGATTTCCAGGGCAGTGCCCAGACCGGTGCGCAGATCATCAGCCTGGGCAACCTGACCGCGACCAACGGATCGATATCGCTGCTGGGCGCGGCGGTCACCAATGGCGGCAGCATCCAGGCCGCGCAGATCAACCTGATGGCGGGCAACCCGGTACGGCTGCAGCTCTACGAGCCCGGCACCGGCATCAGCGTCTACTTGGCCAGCATCAGCAATTCCCCCGCCACTGCGTTCGGCAACAGCGCCATCAACAACACCGGCACCCTGCAGGCCGGGGCGATCAACCTGCAGGCGGCGGTAGCGCCGGGCCTGCTGCCGTCCCTGATCAACCTGGGCGGCGTGGTCACCGCCAGCAGTGTCTTGGGCAACGATGGCAGCCTGGTGGTACAGGCCCACGGCGGGGGCATCGTGCAGACCGGCAACGTCAGTGCCGGTGTCACCACGCTGTACGCCGAAGGTGATGTCACCCAGAACTCCGGAACCCTGTCGGCCGGGACCCTGCAGTTTGCCGGCCCCCTGCGGAACGTGACGCTGGGGTCACCCAGCAACCGCATCGGTAACCTTGGCGGCACCGTGCAGGGCAATCTGGTGGTGGGCAACAGCATCGCGCTGGAGCAGGTCGCACCGCTCAACGTGGGCGGCACCAGCACGATCAACACCGGCGGCAATGCGATCACCCTGACCAACCCGAACAACGGGTTCGGGGGCGCGGTCAGCCTCACCTCGGGTGGCGATGCCCGCATCCGCAATACCGGTGCTCTCACACTGGGGCAGCTGGATGTAGGCAGCCTCGACGCGACCACCTCAGGCCCGGCGGTGTCCAGCGCACTCAGCTTCGGCGGCGGCAGCGTCCGTGGCGCGCTGTCGGCGACGTCGACTGGCGCCATCTTCCAGACGGGCGCGCTGCGTGTGGCAGGCGCGACAACGCTGCAGGCCAACGGCGACATCCGATTCGACAACCCCGGCAATGCCTTCGGCGGCATCGTGTCGCTGGGCGGAAACAACGCGTACATCAGCGACGCCGCGATGCTGCGCTTCGGCACGTTGAACGTCGGCGCCCTGTTTGCGAGGGCGCCGCAACTGCGGCTGTCCGGACCGGTCACCACGGCGGGCTACCAGTTCTACGGTGGCGATCTGCTGCTCGAGCGCGACACGCAGTTGACCAGTACCGTCGGCGCCGTCGACTTCGGCGGTCGCGTGGATGGCGCGTACGCACTCGGCGTCACCGGCCGCTGGTCGACATTCGCGGGCAACATCGGCGGCGCGACTGCGCTGTCGTCGTTCGATGCACGTGGTGTCCGCGACCTGACGACGATCGGTGGCAACCTCACCACCGCGGGCAACATCGCATTCGGCGTGACCGGGGTGCGCAGCGGAAACTACACGGTGCGCAGCACGGGCGGCTCGATCGCCGTGACCGGTGCCCTCGACGCGGAAACCGACGCCCGCGGCCAGCTGACACTCGCCGCCCTCAACGGGGTCTTGCTGGGCGCCGATGCCGGTGCGTCCCGTCGTCTGCAGTCGCTGGCGCTCAAGGGCGCGACGGTGTCCGCCCGCGGCATCCGCGTGGCCAATACGCTGACCGTGGACAGTGGCAGCGCGTACACCCAGCAGGGCGCCTACGACATCGGAGGCAACGCCCGCTTCGTGGCGAATGGCAACATCACCCTGGCCAATGCATCCAACCGCTTCGGCGGCGTGCTGTCGCTCGATGGCGGCGCTGCGATCGTCGATGCCGCCTCGGCGCTGACGCTTGAAGGGATCGACGTGGACAGCCTGCGCGCGACCAGCGTGGCCGGACTGACGCTGGCCGACGCGAGGGTCGCGGGTGATGCCACGCTGACCGGCAGCGCGCTTTCCCTGGGGACCTTCGACATCGACGGCGACCTGGGCGCGCATGCAGGCACCGGCGGCCTCGTGTTCGGTGCCGGCCGCGTCGGCGGCAGCCTCACCGCGGACAGCGGCGCGGCGATCGGCCAGGCCGGCGCACTCGTCGTCGCAGCGGTCGCATCCTTCGATGCCGTCGGCGCGATCGCAGTGGCACATGCCGGCAACCGCTTCGGTGGCGATGTGGGCGCGCGCGCCGGTGCAGGCGTGGTCCTGCGCAGCCAGGACACCCTGCGGGTCGTCGACCTCGCCAGCGGCGCTGGAAGCAATGTCGATCTCGCAGGCGGCACTCTGGAACTCGCCACCGCTGTCAACACGGGCATGGGGCGCTTGACCCTGCGCTCGGAGACCGGCGCATTGGCCCTGGGCCACACACTCGGCGGCGGTGCCGTGTCCCTGTATGGCGCGAACGGTCTGGTGCTCGGAGCCGATGTCTCCGCGGCCGGCGCGCTCGCGCTGTCGAGCGGCGTGGACATCGTGCAGACCGGTGGCCGCATCGATGCAGGCGGCACAACGACCCTCGATGCGGGTCGCGACATGGATCTGCGCGGCGCCGGCAACGACTTCAGTGGTCGGGTCCACATGCGCGGTCGCAACGTCGCGCTCCGCGACAGCAATACCCTGGTGCTCGGCCAGGTGGACGCGGCCAGCCTCGATGCGCAGGCGACGACGATCCACCTGGCGCCCGCCATGACCACCTCGGGTGACCAGACCTATCGGGGCAGCGTTGTGCTCGATGCCGACACCGCGCTGGACAGCGCGTCGGGCGACATTGCGTTCACCGGCACAGTCGACTCGACCGCCAGTGGCCGGCATACCCTGACCGCGCGCGCCGGCGACGGCGACATACGCTTCGGGGGCGCGGTCGGCGGCAGCCATGCGCTCGCCGGGCTGGATGCCGATGCAGCGCGGATCGTGATCGGCGGTGCGCTGACCATCGACGACGGCAACGGCGGTGGCACCCTGTCGCTCGCGAGCGACAGGGATGGCATCACCCAGTCGGCTGCGTTCCAGGTCACGGGCGACACGCGCCTGGCGACGAGCGGCGGCGCGATCACCCTGACGCGAACCGACAACGATTTCGGAGGCGAGATCGACCTCGTCGGTGCCGGCGCGGTGGCGATCACGGATCGCAATGCGCTGGCGTTCGGCGGCGTGTCTGCGTCCTCGTTGGCCGCGACCAGCCACGGTGCGCTCAACCTCGGCGCCATGACGCTTGCCGGTGCGTTGGATGCGCGCTCGAATGGGGGCGCGATCACGCAGACGGGCGTGTTGATGGTCGGCGGCGCCAGCACGCTCGCTGCAGGCATCGGCGACATCACGCTGACCCACGCTGGCAACCAGTTCGCCGGCTCAGTCGCACTTGCCGGTCGTGACATCACGATCCGCGCTGCCAACACCCTGCCGCTGGGCGCTGTCGATGCACGCAACCTGCGTGCAACGGCGGACACGATCGCCCTGCGCGGCGACGTCACCACCGACGAGGATCAGGAGTACGCCGGCGCGGTGCGGCTGGATCGTGATGTGGCGCTCGCCGCCGGTCGCAGCGTCGCGTTCGGTGGCACGGTCGACGGGACGCACGCGTTGGACATCAACGCCGGCGGGCAGGTGGGTATCGCAGGCGCGGTCGGGGGGGCTGGCGCGTTGAGTCATCTGAACATCGATGCCAACCTCACCGCGCTGGGCTCGAGCCTCCACGTTACCGGAAATCTATCGGTCGACGTGGATACCGGCGGCATTACCCAAGCCGATGCATTCCGGGTAGGCGGCGCGTCTTCGTTCAATGCCAATGGCGCGGATATCGCGTTGAAAGATGCCGGCAACCATTTCACTGGAGCAGTCGATCTGTCTGGCCGCGATATCGCTATCAACGCCGCCAACGCGCTGAGATTGGGCTCCGTCACGACGGGTGCACTGCGCGCCAGCAGCGATGGCGAGCTGCGCCTCACCGGCATGATCCGTGCCGACACAATCGACCTCGCAACAGCCGGTCGCTTCGTCAATGACGTTGGCTCTACCGCACTCGATGTCAGCGGCGGCAATGGCCAGTGGCGCATCTTCCTCGACAACCCAATGCTGAACCACCAGTTCAATGGCCTCGACAGCGGCAATACCGCACTCTGGAACACCCCGGCATTCGCAACGCCAACGGCCGGCGGCAACCGCTACCTGTTCGCTTACCAGCCTCTTTTGACCGTCACCGGTGCAAACCTGAGCAAGATCTATGGCGATACCGTCGATCTGAGCCAGGCTTACATCGTGAGCGGGGCGATGCAGGGCGTAGCCGGCGCTTATGAAGCGGATCGGATCGGCGGCGTATTGGGTGGCGCTCCGTTGATCACCTCAGCCGGCTCCACTGCGATGGCCAATGTGTCCACCACACCCTATGCGCTGTGGGTCGGAAAGGGATCACTCGACAGCTCGCAGGCCGGCTATGCACTGCGCTTCATCGATGGCACCCTGCAGGTGGATCCACGGGCACTGACGATCACCGCCAACAACGGCGGCAAGACCTATGGCCAGTCCGGTGGCCTCGACGGCTTTGGCAGCCATGGTCTGGTCAACGGCGACACCGTGTCTTCAGTAGATCTGGTATCCACCGGCATGGTGGCGACGGCCAACGTCGGCAACTACCTGATCGCCGCCAGCAACGCGGATGGCACGGGGCTGTCGAACTACGACATCACCTATGTCGACGGGATCCTGAGCATCGGCAAAGCCGGGCTGACCATCACCGCCGATAGTGGCAGCAAGACCTATGGCCAGAGCCTCGTCCTGGCCGGCTACAGCGTAGATGGCCTGCTCAATAGCGATGCCGTTTCTTCGGTCGCACTGGGCAGCAATGGCGCGTCGGCGACAGCCAACGTCGGCGGCTACGCCATCACCGTCAGCAACGCCGACGGCACCGGTCTGTCCAACTACGACATCACCTATGTCGACGGCGTCCTGAGCATCGGCAAGGCCGGATTGACCATCACCGCCAATGATGGCAGCAGGACGTATGGGCAAACCGGCGGCCTGGCCGGTTACAACGTCGATGGTCTGCTCCATGGTGATACGGTGGGCAAGGTCGATCTGGCGAGCTCCGGAGCCAGCGCTAGTGCCAACGTCGGCAACTACACCATCACCGCCAGCAACGCCGACGGCAACGGCTTGTCCAACTACGACATCACCTACGTCAACGGCGTGCTGTCCATCGGCAAGGCCGGATTGACCATCACCGCCAACGATGCCCGCAGCAACATCGGCCAGATCGCTGTACTGAATGGCCATACCGCCGAAGGGCTGCTCACCGGCGATGCCATCGACAGTGTTGTGTTGCGCATCGAGGGGGATGATGCCGGTGCGCGCCCCGGCCGCTATGCGATCCACGCCGGCGATGCGCAGGGTGCCCGCTTGGGCAACTACGACATCCGCTACCGCCCCGGTACGCTGGACATCGTCGGAGTGTGGCCAGAACAGGCACGGCAGGTGGCGCGCGAGGTCGCGGCCAATCTACCTGCGCTCGCGGTGATCCCATTGGCAGAGCCATCCACCCCGCCGCTGTACCGCCTGAGCGAAGCGGCCATCCGTCCCGTCGAGGATCGCTGCACGTCCCTGCGCGGAGGTTGCCTGCGCCAGCCGCCGGAATGATCGCCGGCGTGCGATAGCAAGAAGGCGCATCCACCGGATGCGCCTTCTTGTCATCCTGCTTACCGGTTGATCACGTAGTCCGCAATGATCCCGGTGGCGATGGCGACCAGCAGCAGGTTGCCGCGGTCGTCGCGGATCCAGTGATGGTCGCGCGGCGGGCGGCGCACCGAATAGCGGCTGTAATCGTTGACCACGTAGACCGGCCCGCCGTAGTACTCACGGTAGCGGTGGCCACGCGCCCAGCCGTAGGAGCCATACCCCGGCGCCGGGCGATAGACCACACGCGGCGGCGGCGGGCCCGGACGGTAGTAACCACGATTGTCGAAGCGATGGTCGTAACGGCGGTCGTGGCGGACCTCGCGACGGTCATGACGATCGTGCCGGTCATGGCGATCGTGGCGGTTGTCACGGCGGTCATCACGCCACTCCCGGCGGTCGTGACCGCGGCCACGATGGTCATCGGCGAAGGCCGGGGCCACGGTGCCCAAGGCCAGCAGCGAGGCAACGGCCCCGACCACAAATCGATTCATGCGCATGATTGGCCTCGCTTGGTGGATTGATGGCTCCATCATGCGCACGCCGTCTGAACGGTCTCCGGCTGGAAACGGTTTCCAATTCAAGGGCTTTGACCCCGCATTCAGGCGGCGGCAAGCCCCGGGGCTCGTGGCTCCCGGCGGCACTGATCGCTTCCGGCTATAATCGGGGCATCCTTTTCTTCCATCTGTTCCTGTTCCGTCCGGAACGGGCGCAGGGTTGCGCCTTCGGAGACCTCATGTCCTCGCAATACATCTACACCATGAACCGCGTCAGCAAGGTGGTCCCGCCCAAGCGGCAGATCATCAAGGACATCTCGCTGTCGTTCTTCCCGGGTGCCAAGATCGGCCTGCTGGGCCTGAACGGCTCCGGCAAGTCGACGGTGCTCAAGATCATGGCCGGCGTGGACACCGATTTCGAGGGCGAAGCCCGCCCGCAGGCCGGCATCAAGGTCGGCTACCTGGCCCAGGAACCGGAACTGGACCCGACCAAGACCGTGCGTGAATCGGTCGAGGAAGGCGTGGGCGAAGTGCTGCAGGCCCAGGCCCAGCTGGACGCCGTCTACCTGGCCTATGCCGAGGAAGGCGCGGACTTCGACAAGCTGGCCAAGGAGCAGGAGCGCCTGGAGGCGATCCTGGCCGCCGGCGATGCACACACCCTGGAAAACCAGCTGGACGTGGCCGCCGATGCGCTGCGCCTGCCGCCGTGGGAAGCCATCGTGGGTACCCTGTCCGGTGGTGAAAAGCGCCGTGTGGCGCTGTGCCGCCTGCTGTTGCAGAAGCCGGACATGCTGCTGCTCGATGAACCGACCAACCATCTGGACGCCGAGTCCGTGGAATGGCTGGAGCAGTTCCTGGCCCGCTACACCGGCACCGTCGTGGCCGTCACCCATGATCGCTACTTCCTGGACAACGCCGCCGAGTGGATCCTGGAACTGGATCGCGGCCGCGGCATTCCGTGGAAGGGCAACTACACCGACTGGCTGACCCAGAAGGACGACCGCCTGCGTCAGGAAGACAACCAGGAGAAGTCCCGCCAGAAGGCGATCCAGAAGGAACTGGAGTGGTCGCGCCAGAACGCCAAGGGCGGCCGCACCAAGGGCAAGGCCCGTCTGGCCCGCCTGGAAGAGCTGCAGTCGGTGGATTACCAGAAGCGCAACGAGACCAATGAAATCTTCATCCCGCCGGGCGAGCGCCTGGGCAATGCGGTGATGGAGTTCAAGAACGTCTCCAAGAAGTTCGGTGACCGCCTGCTGTTCGACAACCTCAACTTCCTGGTTCCGGGTGGCGCGATCGTCGGCATCATCGGCCCCAACGGTGCCGGTAAGTCGACCCTGTTCAAGATGATCACCGGCCAGGAAAAGCCGGATACCGGCGAGATCGTGGTCGGCCCGACCGTCAAGCTGTCCTACGTGGATCAGAGCCGCGACGCGCTGGAAGGCAACCACAACGTCTTCCAGGAAATCGCCGGCGGCCTGGACATCCTCAACATCAACGGTGTGGAGATCCAGTCGCGCGCTTACATCGGCCGCTTCAACTTCAAGGGCCAGGATCAGCAGAAGCTGGTCGGCTCGCTGTCCGGTGGTGAGCGTGGCCGCCTGCACATGGCCAAGACCCTGCTGCAGGGTGGCAACGTGCTGCTGCTCGATGAACCGTCCAACGATCTGGACATCGAAACCCTGCGTGCGCTGGAAGATGCGCTGCTGGAGTTCCCGGGCAACACCTTCGTGATTTCGCATGACCGCTGGTTCCTGGATCGCATCGCGACCCACATCCTGGCGTTCGAAGGCGATTCGCACGTGGAGTTCTTCCAGGGCAACTACCGCGAGTACGAAGAAGACAAGCGCCGCCGCATGGGCGACGACGCCGCGCCGAAGCGCCTGCGCTTCAAGGCGCTGAAATAAGAAAGGAAAAACGGCCGCGCACTGCGCGGCCGTTTGCATTCCGGTAGGTCACGACCGTTGGTCGTGACGCCTTATCGTCGCGAGATAACCACCATGTCCCTTCCCGAGCGCCTGTTCCAGCTGCAGCAGCACGGCACCTCCGTGCGCACCGAACTGCTGGCCGGCCTGACCACCTTCCTGACGATGTCCTACATCGTGTTCGTCAACCCGGACATCCTGGGCACCACCGGCATGGACCCGGGTGCGGTATTCGTCGCCACCTGCCTGGCCGCTGCACTGGGCTCGATGGTGATGGCGTTCGCCGCCAACTTCCCGGTCGGCATGGCCCCGGGCATGGGCTTGAATGCGTTTTTCGCCTTCACCGTGGTCGGTGCCGCCGGCCTGCCCTGGCAGCAGGCGTTGGCCGCCGTCTTCATCTCCGGTCTGGTGTTCCTGGTGCTGTCGCTCACCGGCGTACGCGCGTGGCTGGTGGCGGGCATCCCGCCCTCGCTGCGTGCGGCGATCGTGGCCGGCATCGGGCTGTTCCTGGCGATCATCGCGCTGCAGAAATCCGGGGTGATCATCGCCAACACCGACACGCTGGTCGCACTCGGTCCGCTCAATACGGCGCCGCCGCTGTTGGCGCTGGCCGGCTTCCTGCTGATCGCCATCCTGGAGGCGCGCAAGGTGCGTGGCGCGATCCTGATCGGGATCCTGGCCGTCACCGGTGCGGCGTGGCTGCTTGGTGATGTGCAGTTCCACGGCCTGATCTCGCTGCCACCGAGTCTGGCCCCGACCTTCCTGCAGCTGGACCTGCCCGGCCTGCTGCACCACGACGGCGGTGCGCCGATCGCAGTGTTGCTGCAGGTAGTGCTGGTGTTCGTGCTGGTGGAAGTGTTCGATGCCACCGGCACGCTGTACGGCGTGGTCGGTCGTGCGGGGCTGCTGAAACTACCGGGCGCACAGAAGCGGTTCGGCCGCGCGCTGCTGGCCGACAGCACCGCGATCGTGGCCGGCTCGCTGCTCGGGACCAGCAGCACCACCGCCTTCGCTGAAAGCGCGTCGGGCGTGCAGGCCGGTGGCCGCACCGGGTTGACTGCGTTGGTGGTGGCCGCGCTGTTCCTGGCCGCCCTGTTGTTCTCGCCGTTGGCGGCGATGGTGCCCGGCTATGCCACCGCCCCTGCCCTGCTGTTCGTGGCCGGGCTGATGCTGCGTGAGCTGGTGGATGTGGACTGGGGCGACCTGACCGAATCGGTGCCGGCCGCGCTGTGCGCGTTGGCGATGCCGTTCACCTACTCCATCGCCAATGGCCTGGCCTTCGGCTTCATCGCGTACGCGGTGCTCAAAGCCGGCACCGGGCGCTGGCGCGAGGTGCACCCGGCGGTCTGGCTGGTGGCCGGGTTGTTCGTGCTGCGTTACGCGCTGGAATGAAGGTGCGCCTACCGACCGGTAGCCGGTAGGCGGCGGATCAGGCCCAGGCCGGGCGCAGTTGGCCGTCGGCGGCGAAGCGGTAACGACCTTCGTACCAGCCCAGCGCAAACAGGCTGAGCACCTGCTCGTAATAGCGCGGCGGTGCGGCACGCTGCTGCTCCGGCGTGGGCAGGCCAGCCACCATCGCCTTTGCCCGGTCCGCTTCGCCCTGCGCCTGCAGGTACGGCACCAATGCCGCCTCGAAGCCGTAGTTGCCGGTGCCTTCGCGCGCGCCGGTGAGCGTGTTGACCTTCTCGGGTACCGGCTGGCCGTCGCGCAACACCGTCAGCGGGCCATGCAGCGCCTCCAGCACCGGGCGGAAGCTGGGATCGTTGACTGCGGTCATGCCCGCCCACAGGTAACAGCGGATCGCGTCATAACTGCCGAGCGGGCCCTTGTCCGGATCGGCGATGAAACCGCCGTCGCGCCATGCGGTCCAGTCCGGGGCGAAGCCGTGCGGTGCGGTGTCGCGCAACAGACGCATGCTGTTGCCGATCACGGTGGTCCACGGCCCGGTCGGGTCCAGTGCGGCGAACCGGCGCAGCAGCGGCAACGGTACGTAGCTGGGATTGAAGCGCCAGGTATCTTCGGTCGCAAACCCGTTCGGCCCTGGCATCAGCATCGTGCCCAGGCCCGGCACATTCACTACTTCCTGGGCCAGGATCGCGGCCAACATCGCCTCGGCGGTCTGCCGCAGTGCGGGCCGTTTCCACAACCGGGCCGCTTCGTGCAGGGTGTAGGCCAGCCACACGTCCGAGTCGCTGGCCGGGTTGTCGTCCAGCACCTTCCAGGCGCTGGCGGCGGCATCGCGCCCCCACAGCCAGGCCGGCAGGCGCTGGGCCATGCTGCCGCCGGCCAGGTTGTCCTCGGTCCAGCGCAGGATGCGGTCGAACAGCGGCTGATCGTTGTCCACCAGCGCGAAGAACAGCGCATAGGACTGGCCTTCGGAGGTCGAGCGCTGGTCGGCGTTGTTGTGGTCGACCATGCGGCCGTCCGGGGTCACGCTGGAGGCGCGCATCACCTGCCACGCCGTCCATGGGCCGGGGCCACGCGCTGGACCGTTGGCCGAACAGGCCAACAACGGGGTCACGGCCAGCGCCTGCAGCAGGCGGCGGCGCATCGGGTGGAACGATGGGGAATCAGTCACGGGACATCAGCCTCTTCGCAGCAGGAACCAGCCAAGCCTGCGGGACACCCGCGGCCAGGTAAAGCCTGGCAGCGGGCCGGTCATCAGCGCATGACGGCGATCATTCACCCGACGCGTACGGCGAACGCAGCGGCTGCGGCTGCTTGCCCAGCCCGGCGCCGAGGCGGTCGAGCAGGAAGCGCAGGTACAGGCTGGTGCCGAACTGCCGGTAGTCACGCGCGTTGTTGAACTCCATGCGCCCGCCCAGGAACAGCTGCGAGGACAGCTGCCATTCGGCCGCAGCGCTGAGGTTGTAGGACACACCGGTCTTGGTCTGGCCGGTGTAGACCGGATCGACATACTCGGTGGTCAGGCCCAGCAGCGCGGCCATCGAGGCGGCATCGTAGGCGGCCTGCTGCATCGCCGGATCGGTCGGGAAGTACGGCGCCGCCTCTTCCTTGAAGTGCTGCACGCCGACGCTGGTATCCAGCTGCCAGGCCACGCGGCCGCTGGCGGTGCGGCCGTTCCAGTGCACCGGGAAGCCGACATCCACATAACGCTGCGGGCTGAAGTAGCCGCCGTGGCCGTAGGTGAAGCCGCTGAGGTTGCGGTCGTACTGCATCGCGGTCAGGTTCAGGCCGGCGGTCAGCGATTGGTTGTCGGTTTCCAGCGCGTGTACGTACACGCCCACGCCGACTTCCTGGCGATCGTTGTCGGCCACGTTCTCGCCTTCCAGGCGGTGCCACGACGCACTGGCGTAGCCGCCCAACTGACCGTTGTCGACGGTCGCGGCGAGCTTGGCGCCGCTGGCGGTCACCCCGCCCCAGCGCAGCCCGTTGCGCCCGTCTTCCACCCCGGCGAAGGACAGCAGGCTGTCGGTCACGGCGCGGCGCGAGGCTTCGCCGGACCAGGTCAGCGCATCGCCGATCTGGCCGCGGTAGCCGATGCCACCGACGATCTGGGTGTCATCGAAGCCGAGCGGGGTGCTGCCGACATCGGCGCGGAAGCCACCGCGCTCGTAGCCGACCGAGACGCCGGCACCGCTGGCATCCTGGGAGCTCATGCGGCGCGCACCGGCGGCATTGGCCACCATCGCATAGAGCGTGTCCTGGAAGGCCTGCGGGGTCTGCGAACCGCCGCCGCCCTGGGACAGGGTCTTGAGCTGGGCCTGCTCGGCCGCGCTCAGCCCGCGCACCAGGCCGGCATTGCCCAACACCTGCGTGGCGATCTCGCTGATCGGCGTATTGGCCAGATCGCGGCTGAGGATGTAGCTGGGCAGCGGATCGGCGAACAGCAGCGCACGCGCGGCAGCCGCACGTTCGGCCTGCGTCAGCGAGCCATCGGTCTGGTTGAACAGTTCCTGGTAACGGCCGTTGTCCAGTGCGCGGTCGTAGATCAGATTGCGGGTCGCGTTGCTCTCGCCACGGGTCAGCAGGGTCTGGTAGAGCGACGAGCCGACCAGATCATCGACCGGCGTGCGATCAGCCGCCAGTGCGCCGGCCAGAGCCGCCTGCGGGCCACCGCCGAAACGGCTGGCACTGGTGTACTCGGGATCCGGGCGACCGGCATCGAGTACGGTCGGGGTGATGGCCACCTTGAGCTTGCCGTCGCCGACCGCGAACTGCCCTTCCAGCGGCACCTGCAGGTCATCGAGCTGGCCCATGCCGGCTTCGCCGGCGCGGGTGCGATACGCCGCGCCCACGGCCAGGCTGCTGCTGTTCTCGGCCTTGAGCGCGCGCAGTTCGTCGAGCACGCCGTTGCCGGTGGTGGCCGGCGGCAGCGGGCCAAGCGCGGTGTTGCGCGAGGCGCGCGGCGCACTCGCCTGGCCGGGCACCTGGCGCGAGCCGGGCACCGGCAACGGCAGGCCGACACCGCCGCTGGCCGCGGCCGTGGCCATGACCGGCTCCGGCAGGCCATCGGCATCGATCACCGGGGTGACGCTTGCCGGGCCCAGACTCATGCCCATCGCCGGACCGGCGTCCATCGGCAGCGGTTCGGCAGCCAGACGGGCAGTCGCGGCCGGCAATGGCAGCCCCCCGTCGCGCAGCGCTGCGGTACGGGTGCCACCGCCACGGTTGAGGCCAGCGAAGGGATTGAAGCTGCCACCGCCTGCCAGCATCGCGGTGCTGGCCTGCGGGTAGCCGTTGTCGAGCTGGCCACTGCCCTTCGCGGCAGCCGCCAGCGACGCGCGGAAGTAGCTTTCAGCACGGCGGTTCTTGCCGGCCGCGCGGTACACACGGCCGGCGGCCGCCAACACATCCGGCGATTCCGGCGCCTGCTTCAGCGCGCGCTCCAGATACTGTTCGGCCAGGTCCATGTCGCGCATCGCCGCGGCACTGCCGGCAGCGGCGACCATCGCATCCAGATCGCCCGGCGCCAACTGCAGCTGCTGCTGATACAGCGCCAGCGCCTGGCCGTTGTCGCCCGCGGCGGCGTACAGCCGTGCCAGCGCAGCGATGTTGCGCGGATCCTGCGGGCGCTCGGCCAAGGCCGGGGCCAGCACCGCATATGCACCTTCCAGATTGCCCAGCTCACGCAGCGCATCGACCTGGCGCAGCACGTAACCGCTGCGCAGATCGTTCAAGCGGGTCTGCTGGCTCGCCGAGAGCGGCACGTCGGCGAGCTGGCGCAGGATCGCGGCGACTTCGCCATCGCGACCGGCGCGCAACAGCACCGAGGCATATTCCAGGCGATTGTCGACGCTGGGCGAACCGCCTTCGATCAGGCGCTGCGCGAGCACGAGGGCGCGCTGCTGGCTGCCGATGTCGGCGTAGGCACCGGCCAACGCGGCCACGATGGACGGATTCTTGACCCGGTCGCCGAGTGCGGCTTCGGCGCGGGCCAGCAACAGCTGCGCTTCGCCACTGCGCTGGCGCTGCATGAGCGAGCGCGCCTGGGCGGCCTGCACCTGCACCCACGCGGTGTCATGCAGCGCAGTCATTTCAGAATCCCGCGAGGCGGTGGGAATGCGTTCGAGCAGCGCATAGGCCCGCGGCCAATCACTGCTTTCCTGGGCGAACAGGGCCTGCGCATACAGCGACGTTGCCGAGCTGTCGTCCAGCGCGCGCAGCCCTTCGATCACACCGTTGGCCTGATCCGGACGGCCCGCGCGCGTATACAGCCGCGCCAATTCCAGCCGCAGCCACGGATCGCGCGGCTGCACCAGCAGCGCGTCTTCCAATTCGATCTGCGCCATCTCGATGCTGCCCTCGGCCAGCGCCTGCTGCGCGCGGGCGCGGGCGAGGTTGGCACGCAGCACGGACTGGCCACCGGCGCTTTCCTGCTGGGCCGGGGTCAGCCGGTCGAACAACGCGGCCGCTTCATCGGCGCGGCCGAGACGGCCGAGCAGGCCGACCAGGCCCTGCAGCGCACCGGCGTTGCCGGCATCCAGTTCCAGTGCCTTGCGGTAGCTGCGTTCTGCCGCGGCCGGATCGCTGCCGCTCTGCAGGTCGGCCAGCGCGACGTAGCCGGCGGGCTCCTTGGGCTGCAGCGCGATGACCTGCTGCACACGGGCGATGGCATCGCCGCTGGGCTGGCGACGCACCTCCTGCAGGGTCAGCCAGTAGCGCGCGGCATCGGCCGCGCTGCGCCACTTGCCGTTGATCGCAGCCGCCGGGCGCAGCAGTTCATTGGCTTCGCCGAAACGTTCCTGGCGCAGACGTACCGAACCCAGACCGCCGAGTGCCTCGGCATCGCGCGGCCGCGCGCGCAGTACCTGCGCAAAGCGCGCTTCGGCCTGCGCCAGATTGTTGCCGTCCAGCGCGCGGAAGCCCTCGCCGAGCAGGCGCTGGTTCGGATCCTGCGGTACGGGACGGTTGGCCACGGCCTGCTCGCGCAGCTGCGCCTGCTTGGCCGCCACTTCACGATCATTCGGCACCACGTCCAGGAAGGCCTGGTACAGCCCGGCATCGGCGGTGGTGGCGTTGAGCCACAGCAGTGCCTGGCGCCAGGCCGCACGCGCGGGGCCGGCGGTGTCGGTGGCCTGGCTGAGCGTACGCAGCTGGGCGATGCCCTCGCGGCGGGTCGGCTCGCGGTAGGTCAGCACCTGGGCCAGTGCGAGCTTGGCCGGGTTGTTGCTGCCGGTGGCGATACGGCGCAGGCCATCGCGCGCGCGCGTCCAGCCTTCCGGCGTACCGGCCAGCACCTGGTAGTACTCCAGCGCCAGATCGTTGGGCGGGCCGCCCGCACCGAAGGCCTCGTCATAGGCGCGTACCGCCTCGACGTATCGACCGGCCGCCGCCGCACGGCGCGCGGTCTGCAGCTGGTTGCCACCGCCGCCGCCACCAAGCGCCATGCGCAGGCGCGTGGTCTGCGCCGAGGACGGGTGGCGTGCCTGCAGCTGCTGCAGCCGCTTCTGTGCCTCGGCACGGCGGCCCTGGTTGAGGTCGATCAGGCCCAGGCCGAGCAGTGCGTCGGCCTGGTTGGGATCGGTCGCCAGCAACTTGCGCCAGGCATCGGCCGCCAGATCTTCACGGCCCTGGTCCTGCCAGTAATTGCCCTGGCTGACCAGCTGCTGCGTCGAGGACGCGTTCTGCGCGAAGGCCGGCACGGTCAACACGCACAGGCCAACCAGGCAAAGGGGGGTCAGGGTCTTGCGGAACATGGCGAACTCCACGCGGGCAGCAGTCGCCCATCGGCAGAAAAACGGTAGCGGCGATCCATCCAGCCCTTGCCGAACAGCACCAGGGCACGATCGTAATAGTTGAGGGTGCCGGTCGGGATCCGCGCCAGCTGTGCCTTGGCCAGTGCAGGCTGGCCAAGCGCACTGAGATACGGCAGCAGTGCGGCGGCAAAGCCCGGCGAGGGTGCGCCGGTGCCGACCCCCAGACGCGTGTCGATCTTCTCGGCAAAGCCGGTCTGCGCGCGCAGCATCGACAGCGGGCCGGACAGGCCATCAAGCAAGCTGCGCCGCAGCGGATCGGCCGGGTCGGTCATCCCGGCCCAGAGATAGCAGCGGATGGCATCGTAGCTGCCGAGCGCGCCCTTGCCGGCGTCGACCACGAAGGCCTTGCCGTTCCAGGCAATCCAGTCCGGCGCGAACCCGACCGGGGCGCTGGCGCGGGTCATCGCCACGCTGCGCTCGGCCAGCCGCGCCCACGGGCCGCGTGCATCGACGGCGGCGAAGCGGCGCAGCACGAACAGCGGCAGGTAACTGGGGTTGAGCGTCCAGCGGTCGGCCTGCACGAAGCCGCGGTTGCCGGGCAGCAGCATCGGCCCGAATCCGGGCAGCTCGACGATTTCGGCCGTGCGCATCAGCGCGAGCGTCTGGCGCCCGGCCTCGACCAGGCCCGGGCGCTTCCACAGGCGGCCGGCTTCAAGCAGCGCATAAGCGATCCACAACTCGCCATCGGAGGCGGTGTTGGGGTCGAGCACGCGGAACTGGCCGTCGGCGGCCCGGCCCCACAGCCACGCCGGCAGATTGAGATCGGCGCGGCCGCGGCAGAGGTGGCGGCGGGTCCAGGCCAGAATGCGGTCGAACAGCACCGGATCGTTGTCGACCAGCGCGAAGAACAACCCGTAGGACTGCGATTCGGAGGTGCTGCGCAGGTCCGTGTTGAGGTGATCGACCACGCGCCCGTCGGGCTCGATGTGCCGATCCACGAACGTGCGCCACTCACGCCACGGCGTGCCACAGGCCTGCGCCCATGCGTTCAGCGGCAACGCGGCGGCAGCACCGGCTGCCGCGAGTGCCTGCAGAAAGCGGCGGCGCGCGAGCGCCGGCGCGGGGACGGACGTGTCGCGCATGCTCAGCCTGACAGCCCGATGCGGGACTTGGCGTTGCGCTTGAGCAGCCAGCGCGCGATCAGGGCCAACAGCAGGCAGGCCAGACCGACGAAGCCAGCCAACAGCAGCGGACTCTGCGAGAAGTACCAGCGCAGCCAGGTCAGCGGCGGCAGGTGGCCGACGTAATACGTCTGGTTGCCGGCCAGGCTGCGCACTTTGTCCTTCTGCAGCAGCACCACGCTGCCCTGGAAGTCACGCAGACGGTCCGGGTCGAACCACGCCTCGAACAGGCGGTTGACCTGCGCCGGATCATCGGCCATCACCGCGATCACGCTGCGCCCCTTGCGCAGGGGCGACTCGAAGCCCATCAGCACGACATCGCCAGCGTCCGGACGCACCGACACTTCGGCGGTGGTCGGCAGATCGGTGCGGCGCGCATCCGGCGACAGGAACGAGGGCATCCGCTCGAACACCCAGTCCGACAGCTGGAAACGGCGCGACTGCCCCGCCTCGCCGATCGGCAGGTGCGCGGCCCACTCGCCGAACAGCGGCTGGCTGCGACGCGACCCCAGCACCACCAGATCCTGGCCGGCGTGCTCGCCTACCTGGCCGGCAGCGATGATGCGGTTGCGCAGCGCCGGGTAACCGGTCGAGGCACCCATGCGGCCGAGCAGGGTCAGCACATTGCCGACGTCATCGGCGTTGGGGTTGTTGGGCAGCACCAGCACGGTCTCGGAAAGATCGGCCAGACGCGTGAACGGATAACCGGCATTTCCGAATGCGGCCAGGTTGGGCATCGCCATGTAATGGTCGAAGCCGCTCAGATCGATGCTGGTGTCGCCGTCGATCGCCGCGGACACATCCGGGAAGGTGTTCTTGCATTCGGCCGCCTGCGGGCGATCAAAGAAGAAGTGGAAGCGCAGCTGGCTGTTGGACGAGAACGGGCCGGTCGGCAGCATCACCTTCTGCTGGATCGGCATCACGCCCGGTGCCTTCATCTTGTTCCACAGCATCTCCGACACTGAGCGCGGTGCGGGGCGGCCGTTCAAGGGCAGCGTGGTGACGAAAGCATCGTTGATGCTGATGTTAAGCGCCGACTTGTTCGCGCCTTCCGGCAGCGTGTAGCGGTAGCGCAGATCCAGCGGGATGCCATCACGGCGCCACGTGAACAGATCCGGCGGCAGCTGCAGGCCGATCCGGATCAGGTCCGGGTGGTAACCGACCACATTCAACTCGCTGGTCTGCTGGACCAGTTCGGAGACTCGCACCGGGCGATCGCTGGGCACCCACTTTGGCGCGTCGTACGGCTTGCGCGGCGCGATCTCCTTGAAATCGCCGATGCTGGCGGTCGGTCCGGACAACGGCGTGCCCAGGGTCAGCGCGGTGGCCGCGATGCGCAGCTCACCGTCATCGCGGCCGAGCACCAGCAACAACTTGCCGTTGGCATCGTTCGGATTGGCGATCACGGCCAGGGTCGGCCCGCTGATGTCGGGCAGCACCAGGCCGGCCGGCGGGTTGCGCGGGGTGGCCACGACCACCGCATTGCCTTCCAGCGGCACGGTATCGATCGAGGCCGGGAACAGCGCACCGCGATAGCCGGCCAGCGCGCCGAACCACGAAGAGACGATACCGGCCGACTGCAGCAGCCCCTGCCCCGGCTGACCGGTGAACACGAACGGCAGTTCAAGCCGGTTGGTGTCACGGGCATCGAAGAACGGCACCGGCAGCAGCGACAGATCATTGGTCAGCTGCAGTGGCGCCCAGCCCAGTTCCAGATAGCTGCCGGCGTCGATGTTGGCCCACAGGCTGGTGTGGTCCGGATCCTCGCATTCGCGGGTGTAGTGGCCGATCAACTGCAGGTTGATGCGGTTGTAATCGATGATCATGCGCGGATCGATATCGATGTCGCGCTCGATCATCCGCCCGGCCTGCTCGACCGGCGTGGGCAACGTCGCCACGGTGACGTCGTTGACGGTGACCTTCAGGTGCGACAGATCCGGCAACAGCGCCGGTGAATAGCTGTATTTCAGATGCAGCGAGGCGCGATCGACCACCTGGTCGTTGCGCACCGAGAACGGCACGCCAGCGGTGCCCTGGATGCCGCGCAGGGTGATCTCGTAATCGATGCCGAGCTGCTTGAGCGTGGAGCGGCTCTGCCGCGAACCAGCCGCTGGCGCGGCAGGCGGCACGGGCACTGCCGGGGCGGCATCGGCGGGTGCAACGACGGGCGTGGCCGTTGCGGGAACCGCAGGATCCTGCGCGTAGACCGCGCCACACAGCAGGGTCAGGGTGAACGCCACCGCTGCGGCGGACGGACGCGGCACGCGCACCGGGCGGAACAGGGAACGGTCACGACGGGTCATGCGGAATCTCCGGTGCGCGGCGGGGTGGGGCCATCCTTGCGGCCTCCCGCAAGAACGAAACTGCCCAGGCGGTGGAAGCCGCGCATGCTGGCCTTGAGGACGTCGGTGGTGGAACGCAGGAACGTATCGCGGTCATGACGACCCCACAGCTTCACCCAGATGTCGGCACGGGCGAAGGTGGAGGTGACCAGCCAGCGTTCCTGCTCCAAGGTCAGCTCGCCGAACTGGATGCTGATGCCCTGGTCGTCGCGATCGTGCCGCACTTCGGCCGGCAGGCGCTCGCTGCGCTGGCGATGGGCCAGTTCAACCTCCACGTACGTACCCGGCTGCACGGGCTGGGACTGGTCCAGCCGCAGCGCCATGCCACCGGTGGAGAAGTTCAGCGTGCGGCACGGCAATGCCTGGCCATCGGGCAGGTGCAGGACTGCCCGCATGTTCAGCGGCACGCGGTGCGAGCGTCGGATCTGACGCTGTTCGCTGGAGGTGGCGATGACCGCGCCCAGCATGATCATGTTGTAGACGGTCCAGCCCAGGTTCAACCAGATCGTGTTGACCTCGCCGCTGGTATCGGCCATCACCATCCGCACGATGCCGGCCACCACGCCCAGCAGGTTCAACAACAGCAGCAACAGGTACGGGCGGGCGATCTGCGCATCGAAGTAGCTGCGCTGGACCAAGCCGCCCTTGGCGGTGACGTTGAACTTGCCCAGCTTGGGATTGATCACCGCCATCAGGGTCGGGCGCAGGATGTACCAGGCCAGCGTGGTCTCGTACACCTCGTTCCACAGCAGATGGCGATGCTTGCCCTGCACGCGCAGGTTGGTCAGGTTGGCCATCACGATGTGCGGCAGCGCGTAGGCCAGGATCATCAGCGCCGAGGCGTGGATGACGTGGGCGCCGAAGAACAGGAAGGCCAGCGGCGCGGTCAGGAAGATGATCCGTGGCAGACCATAGAAGAAGTGCAGCATCGCGTTGGTGTAGCAGATGCGCTGCATCAGGCTCAACCCCTTGGCGAACATGGGGTTGTCCACCCGCAGGATCTGCGCCATGCCACGGGCCCAGCGGATGCGCTGGCCGACGTGTGCCGACAGGCTCTCGGTAGCCAGGCCGGCCGCCTGCGGCACCGGGATGTAGGCACTGCGGTATCCGGCACGGTGCAGACGGATCGCGGTGTGCGCATCCTCGGTGACGGTTTCGATGGCCACGCCACCCACTTCCTCCAGCGGGCCGCGCTTGATCACTGCGCAGGAGCCACAGAAGAAGGTCGCGTTCCACTGGTCGTTGCCATCCTGCAGCAAGCCGTAGAACAGCTCGCCTTCGTTGGGCACGCGCCCGAAGTTGCCCAGGTTGCGCTCGAACGGATCGGCCGAGAAGAAGTAGTGGGGCGTCTGCACCACGGCCATCTTCTCGTCGAACAGGAACCAGCCCATCGACATCTGCAGGAACGAGCGGGTCGGCATGTGGTCGCAATCGAAGATGGCCACGTATTCGCCCGTGGTCTTCTTCAGCGCCGCATTGATGTTGCCGGCCTTGGCGTGGCTGTTGTTGGTCCGGGTGATGTACTGCACCCCGACCTCCTCGCAGAATTCACGGAATTCCTCGCGGCGGCCATCATCGAGCAGGTAGATGTTGAGCTTGTCCGCCGGCCAGTCCAGCACGGTGGCCGCCAGCACGGTGGTGCGTACCACCGACAGCGGCTCGTTGTAGGTCGGGATGAGCACATCCACGGTGGGCCACAGCGACTGGTCTTCGGGCAACGGCATCGGCTTGCGATGCAGCGGCCAGGCCACCTGGAAGTAGCCCAGCACCAGCACGATGAACGAGTACACCTCGGCGGCCACCAGGCCCAGGCCCAGAGTGAGATCGACGAAGCTGCTCATGCCCATCGTGTCGGTCAGGCGCCAGTACATGTAGCGCGTGGACATCACCAGCGACAGGCCCATCAACACCAGCGGAATCAACCGGCTCTCGCGATTGCGCAGGCACAGGGCGATCAGGAACACCACGGCCGAGAACAGGAACTGCTGACCGATCTCCATGGGCACGGTGATCACGAAGGCCAGCAGCATGGCGCCGCCGACCACCAGCGCAAGCAGCGCCAAGCGGGCCAGAACGGCATCCCCTCTCGGGGTGGAAGTTTTGCTCATGATGTTCCCCAACACGGCCGCACGCAGCGGCATCCCCTTGCATCAGCCGGCACTCCCGCCCCACCCCGAAGGGCGCGGCGAGCGATCACCGGCTACGTTTCACGCCCCGCGCAGCCGGCTCAGCGGGCTGTGCCCCGGCGTCGCGCTACGCGCACCGGCCAGTCGCTGGAACAGCTGTTCCAGCGGTGTTTTCTGTGCCGGTGCGGCACTGGCCGGCGTCTCCACCGGAGCAGTCTGGGCAGGCGCGATCACCGCTGCGGCATTGGGCACCGGCGGCAGGACCACGGCCGGAATCGGCGGCGGCACCTCGTCGCGCGGCTTGGCTACCGTGCTGACGCGGGACTGGCTATGAGAGAAATCCCGGTAAGCACGCGTGTCATCGCGGTCCCCCAGGCGGTTGAAGAGACCGGCCACGTCGTCGTGGCTCTCTGAATCGGCAGGTTGCTGAAGCTTGCTCATGGCACCATCGAAAGGGGGAGAGATTCAGAACACACGCGACAGCGTGTACGTGGCTACATCGGGATGGTCGCTCTGCAGATAGCGCACATCCAGCACCGACATCATCCCGGCGGCGCGGAACCACTGCCGGTACACACCTTCGAGAAACCCGGTCTCCCACCCGGCGCGGGTGCCGAGCACCGCCGACAACGGCGACGCCGCGTGATGGATGCGCACCTGTTCGGGCGCTTCCTCGAACACGACCTGTCCCCACTCCGTCGACGACCACACGGCGTTGGCCGCATGCTGCAGTTCGTCCAGCGTGGCGACCGCCGGCAGTGCGTGGTCACGGCCGAAGCGCTCACCGATACGCGCCATCAGCCGGGCCAGTTCGGCATCGGGCAACGCGCTGTCGAACTCTTCACAGAGCGCGAGCAGGAAGCCGCGCCACTGAGTAGAGCACGCATGGGCACGGTAGTAATCAAGCAATGCTGATGAATTCATCTGAAAAGCCTAGACGAACCACGATGCAGAGGCGGTATACGGGCAATTACCGGCATCGATGTCGGTCAAAAGTGTGAACTACGCCTCACAATATTGTGGCACATCTGGCTTTCCTGCATAGCAAGCGCGCTGCGTCGTTTCCTGACGCGCCGCGTCACCCGCGGCGGCCGGGCTGAACGGAAACGTGGGATACCCGACGCGCCGGGCGGCCGTGAGGGCAATCACAGGTCTGGGATGCCCCCGGCCGACCCTCCCGAAAAGTGTGACACCACGGCGGGGCGACCGCCGAGCCGGAGCACTCAGCCCTCGGCCGGCAACTCGAACACCTGGCGCAGATACGCCAGATACCCCGGGTCATCACACATGCTCTTGCCCGGCGAATCGCTCAGCTTGGCGACCGGCTGGCCGTTGCAGCGGACCATCTTGATGACGATGTTGAGCGGGGTCGGGCCCAGGTCGTTGGTCAGGTGCGTGCCGACCCCGAAGGCCACCTGGCAGCGGCCGCGGAAGTAATCAAACAGCTGCATCACCTTTTCGATGTTCAGCCCGTCGCTGAAGACCAGCACCTTGCTGCGTGGATCCACCCGGCGGCTTTCAAAGTGGGCCAGCATGCGGTCGCCCCAGGTGAAGGGATCCCCGGAATCGTGGCGGACGCCGTCGAACAGCTTGCAGAAGTACATATCGAAGTCGCGCAGGAAGGCCTCCAGCCCGACCACGTCCGACAGCGCGATACCCAGATCGCCGCGGTACTCGCGTGCCCAGGATTCCAGCGCGGCCACCTGCGAGTCACGCAGGCGCGGGCCGAGTGCCTGGAAGGCCTGCAGGTACTCATGGGCCATCGTGCCGTGCGGGGTCATGCCGTAGAGCCGGGCGAAATGCACGTTGCTGGTGCCCACGAACTGCGCACCGAGCGCGTCGCGCAGCATCGGCAGCATCCGCCCGTGCCACTCACGCGAGTAACGGCGGCGGCTGCCGTAATCGGCGATCCGGCACAGCTCGAAGCCGGGGGTATCGCGCAGCAGCGCGGTCTTGGCCTGCAGGCGGCGCTCGCCCTCGCTGAAATCCGAGTCGGTGGTGTTGCGGAACCAGACCTCGTTGATGATCGCCAGCAGCGGGACTTCGAACAGGATGGTGTGCAGCCAGGGCCCGGTGATGTCCAGATCGATCTCACCGGGCACGGTGGTCGAGGGGCGCAGCGCGATGTACTTGCGGTCCAGGTGGAACAGGCCGAGGAAATCGGCGAAATCCGGTTTGACGAAGCGCAGGCCGCGCACGTAGTCCAGCTCTTCGGCGCTGAAGCGCAGGCTGCACAGGTGGTCGATCTCGGCGTTGATCTGGTCGATGAACTGCGCCAGGTCGATGCCCGGGGTCCGGCACTTGAACCGGTACTGCACCTGCGCGCCGGGGTACTGATGCAGCACCGCCTGCATCATGGTGAACTTGTACAGGTCGGTGTCGAGCAGGGACTGGATGATCATGCTGGAGATTATGCGCCTGCCACCGTGCCCGACCAACGGCCAGTGCCCTCAGCGTGGAATGCGTTCACGGCACGTATCGCCCCGGTGCCGAAGTGGGTGCGCGGATGCTCACCGGCGGCGGAGCAGTCGCGGGACCTGCACCAGCGCATGCGCCCAGATCGCGCCCCACACCGCGCAGCGCACCGGCCAGGCACGTTGCGGCGCCTCGAATTTCCGGAAGTACCGCCACAGCCCGCGGTGCTTGTGCCATTCCACGAAGAACGGCCGTGAGCGGCTGGAGACACCGCGCACATGGGTGACCTGCAGGTCGTTGGCGATCGCGATCACCGCGCCGGCGTCGCGTGCGCGCCGGCACAGGTCCAGGTCCTCGGCGTGCAGGCGGTAGCCCGCATCCCAGCCGCCGATCCGCTCGAACAGGGCGCGCGGCATCAGCAGCAATGCGCCGGACAGGGCCGGCACCACCTGCAGCGGCTGGCTGCGGTCGACCGGGATCGCCAGCTTGCCGCCCTGCCCGGGGTTGCGCAGCATCGCGGCGAAATCCGGATCACGGCGGCGCACCGCAGCGTCCGGCAGGCCCTCCTCGTCCACCTGCTCGACCCCCAGCAGACAGTCACCCAGCGGCAGCGCGCGTGCGCGCAGTTGGGCCAGGGTCTCCGGGCCGACCATCAGATCCGGGTTGATGAAGGCCAGCCAGGGTGCCTGGCTGTCGGCCACGCCCTGGTTGTTGGCGGCGGCAAAGCCGGGGTTGTCCGGATTGGCGATGAAGCGCACCCGCGGATCGGCGCTGGCATGGCGCTGCACGATCTCCAGGGTGCCGTCGGTGGAATCGTTGTCGACCACGCGGATTTCGGCGATGTCGCGCGCCTCGCGCAGGCGCAGCAGGCAGGCGTCCAGCGTGCTGGCGCTCTGGTAGCTGACGATGATGGCGGCGATGGCAGGGCTCAAACGGGCGACTCCGGGGCGGCAATGACAGGCGGCGCGAACAGATCGCCCTGCGCCTTGGGCATTATCGCCTGCCGGTGCTGCTGCTGCAGGTCGTGGCGTGCCTGCTGCAGTGGATCAGCCATCAGAAAGCCGGCCAGCCGCGGCGACCAGGCCGGCCAGCGCGTCGCCAACGCCTCCATGTCGCCCTCGCCGGTCACGCCCTCAGCCACGCGGGCGACGAAGGCGGTCTCGCACAGCGCGTTGCGCCAGCCGAGCCCGGCCATGCGCAGGCTGAGGTCGATCAGCGCCGCATTCCACGACGCGTAGCTGTGCATGTCCAGCCCGCCGGCCTTGCGCCGGGCGTTGCCGCGCAACAACACGGCGTGCGTCACCGCCGAGGGAAGCTCGGGATGCAGCGGCGGCATCGCCGCGCAGGCCTGGGCCAGCGGGGCCAGATCCAGATCGTCCGGCAGCGGATTGATCTCGCCCAGACGCGGCCAGGCGGCCGTCTCACCGGCGTTGCACCACGGCGTGGTCGAGCCGATCGAGGCATCGCGGGCCAGGCAGGCTTCCAACTGCTGCAACCAACCCGGTGCCGGGATCGCATCCGGGGCGAGCACCACCACATCGGCGCCGGTACACGCTGCGAGCATTTCATCCAGATGGGCGACTTCGCCGATCGCGCGGGCGCGGCGGGTGTACTCGGCCTGCAGCGGCGTCTGTGCAAGCCAATGTTCGATCACGGCCTGGGCCCGCGGGCCGGCCTGGCCATCGTCGGCCAGCCAGATCGCGGTGCCTGGCGCGGTGCCAGCATCGAGCGCGGCCAGGCAGCGGTCCAGCGCGGCATCGTCGACCCCGATCGGCAACAGGATGACCGTGCTCATGCCGACCTCTGCGTGCTGCCGTCTTCGCCGTGTCGCTGTGTCATCGCAGGCTCCCTTGGGCGCGGCCAGCGTAACAAGATCGGCCCCTGCGATGACAGCAGGGGCCTGGCATCGCTAGCGCTTGCCCTTGCGCTCGGGGAACGGCTCCATCGCACGGAAGCGGCTGCTGTACTCGTCGGTCAGGTTCCGCGACTCCTGCGCGTTGCGCACGATGGTCGGAGTCAGCAGCACGATCACTTCGGAGCGTTCGGACTTCAACGTCTTCCGGCCAAACAGCGCACCGATCACCGGCAGCTTGCTCAGGCCCGGTACGCCGCTGGAACCGTCTTCGCCGGAATCGGTGATCAGGCCGGCGAGCATGATGGTGTCACCGCTCTGCACCGCCGCTTCGGTGGAAATCTTGCGGGTATTGATCGGCGGGTTGCAGGTGGTGCGGGCCGGGTCGCAGCCACTGGGGATCGCGCCGGCCGAGCTGACCTCCTGCACGATGTCCAGGAACACCACGCCATCGCGGGTGATCCGCGGGCGCACTTTGAGGATCACGCCGGTATCCAGGTACTGGACCTGGCTGTAGGTGTTGTCGCCGCCCACGCCGGTATTGACCGATACCGAGTTGATCGGAATCTGGGTGCCCACGTTGAGGGTGGCTTCGGCGTTGTTGCGCACGAACAGCGAGGGGGTCTGCAGCAGGCGCAGGTTGCTGACCTTATCCAGCGCGCTGACCACCGCGGCGGCGTTCTTGCCGAGGAAGGTCCAGCCGACCCCATCACTGCCAACCGAGCCGGAGATGCTGCCCCAGATCGAACGGCCAAGCGCGCTGGGCAGGTCGATGCCGCTCTCGGTCTTGCCGGTGGCCACGGCCTGCTCGAAGAACCAGTTCACGCCATAGCTGAGGTCACCGGTCAGCGCGACCTCGGCCACCTGCGCTTCGATGTGGACCTGCATCGGCATCACGTCGAGCTTTTCGATCACTTCGCGGATCGAGCGCCAGGCCTGCGGGGTGGAGCGCACCAGCAAGGTGTTGGTTTCCTCCACCGCCGACACGCCGACCGTATCGCCCTGCACTTCCAGGCTGAAGCTGGCGTTGCCGGACTGACGCTGCGGCAGGTTCATCGTGCCATCGCCCAACCCGCCGCGGCTGCCGCCGTTGCTGCTGCCGGTGTTGGAGAAATTGCTGTTGCTGTTGCCATCGCGGCTGCCGAGGTCCATCGGCGACGCGCCCGGCGCCAGCGAACTGCTGCCACGGCCGCTGCGGCCGTTCTCGTTGGCGAAGGCCTCGGCCAGGCGCTCGGCCAGGTCCTTGGCCTTGACGTAACGCAGCTCGTAGGAGAACAGCCGCGCGCTGCCACCGGCGGTATCGATGCGGTCCAGCCATTGCTGGATCTGATCGAGATAGCGCGCCTGCGGGGTGATCACCAGTACCGCGTTGGCATTCTCCAGCGGCAGGAAGCGGAACATGCCGGCGCTGGGAGTCTTGCTTTCCTCGCCGAACACCTTCTCCAGATCGGCGGCCACCTGCTCGGCCTTGCCGGACTGGATCGGGAACACGCCCACGGACATGCCCGAGAGCCAGTCCACGTCGAAGATCTCCACCGTGCGCAGGTAGTTTTCCAGCTCGCTGCGGGTGCCACCGAGGGTGATCACGTTGCGGCCGTTGTCGACGTTGACGATCGCGTTCGGGCGCGCGTACGGCTCCAGCACTTTCTTCATCTCGGTGGCGGAGATGTACTGCAGCGGCACCACGCGCACTTCGAAGCCACGCGCATTGGCCGGCGAGGCGGTGCTGGGTGACACAGTGCCCGCCAGCGCCTGATCGGCGGCCACGATGTTGTAGCGGCCTGCGCTATAGACCATGCGTGCGTTGTTCCAGCCCAGCACCATTTCCAGCAGGTTCAAGGCCTGCGCCGAGGACACCGGCTTGGGCGTGGCCAGGGTCACGGTCCCTTGCACGCCCGGCGCGATCACGTAGTTCTGGCCGAGGAAGTCGCCGAGGATCGCCTTGACCACGGCGTGCACCGATTCGCCTTCGAAGTTGAAGGTCGCATTGCCGGTGGAGGCATTGCCCAGCGATGGCTGCGGCGCGGCGGCGGCGCTGCGGTTGATCATCGTGCCGGTGCCGCGGCGGATCACCGCCTGCGGTGCACTGCTGGTTCCCAGTGGCTCGGCATCGACGCCTGCGTGGGATCCATCGCCGGCGACCACCTGGTGGCTGTCGAGGACCGCATCGCGGCGCACCTCCGGCGCGGGCACGGTGGTGCAGCCCACCAGCAGGGCGACAAGGAAAGACACGGGGAAAAGGCGCAGGGTCATGCTGTCACTCTAAGGGTTGTGGCCGGAGCCGCCCGCGGGCGGTTGCTGCGACTGCTGTTGCTGTTGTTGCTGCAATTGCTGGCGGCGCGCCTGGATGCGCTCGCGGATCGCCTTCATCTGGTCTTCGCTGGGGCCCTGCGCGTTCTGCGCGGGGGCCGCCGCATTCGAGGGCGTTCCTGCCTGCGGCGCAGGGGGTGCAGCCGGCGGTGGTGCGGGCACCGGGGCGGCTGCGCCATTGATCGGGCGGGCCCCGGTACCGGCCGGTGGAACCGTGGTGAGCTGTGGGCTGCCCAGTACCGTCGGCGGTTCGCCGCCCTGGCCGTTGAACACCGGCAGTTCCAGCGTCTGGGTGCCACCCGGCCCGCTGACCGTGGCCCGGCGTGGTTCCAGCGCCAGCAGCTGCCAGCCGTTCACCGCCTCACCGTTCAAGCGCAACCGCAGCGACTGGCGCTGATCGGTGGTCAGGATGGCCATGGCGAAGTCAGGCGTGAGCAGTACGCCGGTCAACGAGACGCTGCTGGCGGTGCCCTGCTCGGTGCCGCCGAGCAGATACGGGCGCGGCTGCCGGTCTTCGGCGAACAGCGGCCGCGTACCGATCTGCGCATAGGTGCTGGCCGAGGCCATGCGCTCCGGCGCGGCCGGTGCCAGCTGCGGCAACGGCGCGGGGCCGATATCGCCATCCGTGGCCGGCGCGATACGGCTGCCCAGCCCGAACAGCGTGGCGATCCAGATCGCCAGTGCCCACAGCGCGATGCCCCCCAGCCACCAAGTGCGCAGGCCGGCTGCCTCAAGCTTCATGCTCAACCTCCTCCGCAGCGTCCGATACCGGCGCGGGTTCGGCCGCATCGCTGGGCAGGGCCGCACCTGGGTCAGCGTTCTGCCCAGCGTCCTGTCCCGCCGGCAGCGGAAGGGGTGCCGGCGCAGGCGCACCGGGCTCCAGTGCGGCGCCCGGGCGCAGATAGCCGACCAGTTCGAACGACACGTCCAGGCCGGTGCCGGTTTCACTTGGCGATTGCTGGAAGCGCTGCGCCAGCAGATTGAGGTTGTCCACGAACAGGCGCGGTGTCCCCGTCTCCAGCGTGTGCAGCACGGCGGCCATCTCCGGCACGCCGCACCGCAGGCGCACCTGCAGGGCCACGCGCGGGAAGGCCGGTTCGCGACTGGCATCAGGCAGTGGCGTGCGATTGCTGATCGTGCAGCTGCGATTGCCCGGGCTGGCGGAGGCCACCGCATCCTGCAGGCGGCTGGAAAGCGCGGCAGCGGCCGATTCGGCCGTGGCCTCGCGCAGGAAGCCGGGGCGGCCTTCGAGCGCCGCCTGCACCTCGCCCAGCTGGGTGGCGATCTGGCCGCGCTGGGCCAACTGCGCCTCCACGCGCTGCTGGCGCTCCTGCACGGCAGTGATGTCGGCGTTGATCGCCAGCAACGGGCGGGTCAACCACGGATGCACCAGCAGCAGGTAGGCCACGGCGATCACCGCCAACAGCAGCCCCAGTGCCAGCCAGCGATCACGGCGCGTCGGGTGTGCTGCCATCGGCAACCTCCTTGGCAGGCGGTGTCGCACCAGGCAGCGGCTGCAGCTCGGCAGTCAGCGTGAAACGGTCGCGGCCGCTGGTCGCCCCATCGGCCTGCAGCACGCCGGTCAGGTTGACCTTGCGCCATAGCGGCGAGTCCTGCAGCAGCGGCACCAGTTGCGAGGCTTCGCGGCTGAGCCCGATCAACTGCAGCGTGCTGCCTTCGATCGACATCTTTTCCAGATACGTGCCATCGGGCAGCAGGCGGGTAAGCTCATTCCAGATCTCCACCGTGCTCGCATGCTCGGCACGCTTGCCCTCCAGGAACGCGGCGCCTTCGACCAGACGCTGCAGTTGCTGCCGTTCGGCGGCAACCCGACGCGCATCACGCGCGGCGGCATCGACCTGCTCACGCAACTGGTCCGCCGCGGCCTGGCGATTGTCGATCAGCTGATGGCCGGCCAGCGCAAGCAGCACGATCGCGCCCACGGCCAGGAGCCCGTTCCAGCGCGCCATCGGGTCGCGATACGGCTGCCGCTGCGCGACCGGCAGCAGATTGACATCCAGCGGCTGGCCAGTGGCATCCACCGCATCGATGCCGGCCACGGCCTGCGCCCACGGCCCGGCCTGCTGCGCCCACTGCTCCAGCTGCACGCGCGGGATCACCACCAGCTCCACCTGCAACTGGCCATCCGGCAGCGCCCCCAGCTCGCGCACGTCGTAGCTGACCTGGCTGGCATCGAAGGGGGTCTGCCGATCAATTTCAAAACCGACCACATCGCGCAGCCGCTCCGCGGCCGCGGCGGGCAGCCGCAGCGGGCGCCGCAACACGCTGCCGGCAGGCAGCAACCAATGCCGCGGCAAGCTGCGCAGGCGCGCATCCAGCACGGTATCCAGGGTGGCCGGCGATACCGGCCAAGGCAGCTCGGCGATCGCCTCGATCTGCTCGCCCGTCTGGCGTTGCAGGCGCAACACCTCACCATCGCGCTGCAACAGCAGCCGCGAGCGCGACCAGCCCATCGCCCATTGCCACCGCACCGGCAGCCAGGCCAGCAAGGACTGCCGCCACCAGCGCAGGCTGCTGCCCACGCCAGGCGACAAGCGCCCGCGGGCCCGCACCAGACTGTCACGCCATGCCGTCATCTTGCTGCCATTCCCTGTTCCCAGCGAAGTACTGTGTATGCCGTTCCCGGCGTGCCTGCCGACCCCGTCCTCACCACGGCGCGCAGTACCGATATCCGGCCGCGTTCGTCCGTGGCGCGACTCTCGATACTATAGGTGCCGCTGCCACCTGCAAGCGGTGCGGCAGGCAATCCGGCCTGATCGCCCGTCGCCGCACGTTCCCGCTCGGCCAGCAGGCGTTCGGCATCCAGCCCCAGCGCGGTCAATACCGGGCCGGCTGCAAAACGCGGGTCGGGCCGCGCCTGGCGGCTGTACAGGGTCAGCATCGGCTCGATCCGCGCATACAGGTCCGCATCCATCCCCAGCACGCGCTGCAGCTCGCCCACGGTCTCGAAGCGCGCGTTGCGTGCGCCATAGGGCAGGCCGGCCGCGACGTAGTCCGGCGTCTCCGCGCCGCCACCGGGCTGTTTGAGGCTGTCGGCATCGCGCCAGTCGACGATGGCGCCGGCCAGCTGCTGGGCCCTCCCCGGCGCCTCTCCCATCGCACGCAGGAAAGCAGCGAGGAAGCTGGCATCGGCCAGATTCAGGTTCACCTTGCCGTTCTCATCGAGGATCGCCAGGTCGATCCGGCGGTCGTCGAAGGTCCAGCGGTAGCGGCGACCGTCAGCCACCCACGCCGGCTGACTGGCGCGGGGCTGCAGACGATGCAGGGCATATTCGAGCCCCGCGCGCGCGTACTCCTGGCCGATGGCGTCGTCGCCGATCACGCGCTGCTGCATGTGCTCCACGCGCGCGCTCAGCGCGAATGCGCCGATCACCGCCGTGAGCAGCGCGATCAACCACAGCACCAGCACCAGCGCGGCACCGCGCGCCGGCCTCATCGGCGATCCCCGCGCGGCGGCGGGAGCGCTGCGATCATCGGTGGCCACGCCGGCCCCTGCAGCGGTGCGATCTCGATCGACACCAGCAGCGGCAGCCGCCGGGTATCGTCCCAGCGGTCCAGCCACGGCGTGAGCTGGCCGGTGCGTGGATCGGTGCCGCGATAGCGGAAGCGCACCTCGCGCAATTGATCGGCCAGCATCTCCGGCGGGCGCGGCGGGTCTTCTTCGATCGCCTCGCCGTTCTGCAGCAGGGTCAGCCCGATCTCCAGATGGTCCTGCCCACCCGCACGACGGACCTGCAGCTCATACGCATACGGCCCGCCCCGGCCGAGGTAGCCGGGCAGATCGGAGACGAACAGCATCCGCTGCGGCTCGCCAATGAAGTACACCGGGTCACGGGTGGGATCCGGGGGCGAGGTCGCGATGACCAGCGCGGTGGACAGGCGACGCCGCAGAAAGCCTTCGACCGCGCGCATGCGCTCGTTCTGGGCGGCCATGCGCTCGCCGCGCTGGCTGATTGCCATGGCCGAGCGCACGGTGGCGAAGGCCAGCGCCAGGCCGCCGACCAGCAGCGCGGTCGCCAGCAGGATTTCGATAAGGGTGAAGCCGCGGGCGCGGCGCGCGCGCAGCGTCATCGCGGTGCGCCCGTTACCGGCGGCAACAAGCGCAGGCTGCGCCATTGCAACTGCTCGCCGTTGCCTTCGCCCCAGCGCACCTGCAGGGTGATCTGCGCCAGGGTCGGGCCGCCGACATCGGTGGTCACCGGCGCGGTGGTCGTGCGCGGCTCCGCGTACGGTTCCACCTGCAATCGCCAGCGGTACCTGCCCTGCTCCCACTCGCCCTGCGTGCTGCCTTCCTGAAGCGGCGTCTCCACGCCCGTGCTGGCCAGCAGCGACTGCGCATACAGCGTGGCCCTGCTGCGCACGTCGGCCTGACCGACCTGACGGGCCGCACCGGACAGGCTGCCCAGCAGCAGGGTCAACGCCAACGCCAGCAGCGCAAAGGCGATGATCACCTCCAGCAGTGAATAGCCGCGCTGACGCTTCATCCGCCCTCCCGGCGCGGGCCGGCACGGACTTCGCCGGTGATCCAGCCGACGTGGATCTCCCACACCGCGCCGCGCGTGCTGAGGTCGATGCTGCCGCCACTGGCCGCGCCGTCGGCGAAGAAGGCGATGCTGCCCTGCCCCGGCGCGGTGCTGAGCTGGCTCGCCCCGCGGAAGCGGACGTCCAGCGCGGCGGGAATCTGGCCGTGACGACCATTGGCCGCCTGCCACGTCCGCGCACGTGGGTCGATCACGAAGCGCTGCGTCTGGCCGGTAGCGATGGCCTGCGTGCGGGTGTAGCGCAGCTGGGTGGCGATCTCCTTGCCGGCATTGCGCAGCCGCAGGCCATCGATGCCACCGTTCATCGCGGTGGCGGTGACCACGCCGATGATCGCGATCAGGGCGACCACCAGCAGCATCTCCAGCAGCGACAGACCGCGTGCACGGCTGCCCGCGGGCACGCGATGCGGCGGTCTGATCGACACGGGCCACGGCGCTCCCAATGCCGATTACTCGTACCGGATGTCCGCGTCGTAACTGCTGCCACCCACCTTGCCGTCCTTGCCCAGGCTGATCAGGTCGTACGGCTGGCCCTCGCCCGGCACGCGGTACTCCAGTGCATGACCCCACGGGTCATTGAGGTCGGCCGGCTTGGCGTACGGGCCGAGCCAACCCGCGCTGCCGCCGGGCTGGGTGACCAGATCATCCAGTTTGGCCGGCAGCTTGCCGGTATCGAGCTGGTAGTTGTCGATCTTGCCGGCCATGGTCTGCACCTGCGCCTTGGCGATGTTGGCCTTGCCACGATCGGCACCGCCGAGCACGCGGCTGCCGACCAGGGTCAGCACCGCCCCGATCAACACGATCACGATGATGATTTCCAACAGGCTCATGCCGGACTGGTGGCGCGCGGAAGAAAAGCGGGTCAGGCGACGGCGTTGCATATGGCAGGCTCCTTGCATCGAATCGTTGGGGTATTCACCAGCGGCCGGTCAGCCGATGGCATTGGTCAGGTCGTACAACGGCACCAGCACGGCCACGATCACCAGGCCGACCACCGAGGCCAGCACCAGGGTGATCACCGGCACCAGCGCCGACAGCAGCCGGTCGATCGCGCGCGCGCTTTCCTGTTCGAACGTATCGGCGGTCTTGAGCAGCATCGTATCCAGCGCGCCGGATTCCTCGCCGACCTGGATCATCTGCAGCGCCAGGCGCGGGAAACGCTTGCCACGCGACAGCGACGCCGACAGGCCGTTGCCGTTCTTGACCTCGTCACTGGCGGCATCGACATCGGCGGCCAGCGCGCGGTTGCTCAGCACGTTGCGCGCGATGCCCAGGCCGGACAGCAGCGGCACGCCGTTGCGCAGCAACGTGCCCAGGGTACGGGCCAGGCGCGCGGTTTCCAGCTTGGCCAGCAGCGGGCCGATGCCGTTGCGCTGCAGCAGCCAGCCGTCCACGGCCAGGCGCGTGGCCGGTTGCCGCAGCCGCCGCTCCACCACCAGCGCGATCACCGCAGGCACCACGATCATGATGATCCAGCCTTCGCGCACGACCAGGCCGGCAGTGAGCACCCACTGGGTGAACCACGGCAACGCGACATCCAGGCTTTCGTACATCAGCGCGAACTGGGGCACCACGTAGCCCAGCAGGAACAGCAGCGCACCGCCGACCACCGCCAGCAGGATCGCCGGGTAGATCAGCGCATTGATGACGCGGCCTTTCAGTTCAGCACTGCGCTCGAGGTAATCCGCCAGCCGCTGCAGGGTGTCATGCAGGCTGCCACCGGCCTCACCGGCGCGCACCATGTTGATGTACAGCCGCGAGAACAGCCCGTGCTGGCGTTCCAGCGCGGTGGAGAGCGGCGCACCGCCGCGCACGATGTCGCGGATGTCGGTGACCACCCGGCGCGTGCGCTCGTCTTCGGGCAGTTCCAGCAGGATGCTGAGCGCACGGTCCAATGGCTGCCCGGCACCGAGCAGCGTCGCCAGTTGCTGGGTGAACTGCACCAGCCCGCCGCCGTCGAACGGTTTGCGGCGCAGCAGCGCCGCCCAGGACGACGCCCCCGCGACACCCTCGCTGGCCAGGCGCGCCTCCATCGGCATGTGGCCCTGGTCCTGCAGGCGCGCGGCAACCTCGGCTTCGCTGGCCGCTTCCATCTGGCCATCGAACAGTTCGCCATGCGCGTTGAGCGCCTTGTAGCGGTACTGGGCCATGCTCAGCCGCTCACCGGGTGCCGGCCGCATGCGCGCATCAGGATTCCTCCGTCACGCGCAGTACTTCTTCCAGCGTGGTGTGGCCCTGCAGGGCTTTGGACAGGCCATCCTCATACATGGTGCGCATGCCGGCCGCGCGCGCGATCTGTTCGATCTCGCCCATCCCGGCGCGACGCATCACCGCGCTGCGCAGCGCATCGTTCATCACCAGGAACTCGACGATGGTGGTGCGGCCGAGATACCCGGTGGGCGCTATCGCCGAGGGCTGTGCGCGGTACAGGAAAATCTCCCCCTCCGGCTGCAGCCGGCGCAAGCCGAACTTGTCGATCTCTTCCGGCGAGGCACGGTAGCGCTGCGCATGCTGCGGCTCCAGCCGGCGCACCAGACGCTGGGCGAGGATGCCGTTGATGGTGGAGGTCAGCAGATAATCTTCCACGCCCATGTCCAGCAGGCGGGTGATGCCACCGGCGGCGTTGTTGGTGTGCAGCGTGGAGAGCACCAGGTGGCCGGTGAGCGCGGACTGGATCGCGATGCGGGCCGTTTCCAGATCGCGCATTTCGCCGATCATGATGATGTCCGGATCCTGGCGCACGATGCTGCGCAGCGCATTGGCGAAATCCAGCCCGATCTGCGGTTTGGCCTGGATCTGGTTGATGCCTTCGATCTGGTACTCGACCGGGTCTTCGACAGTGATGATCTTGACGTCGGCGGTATTGAGCTGGCTCAGCGCGGTGTACAGCGTGGTGGTCTTGCCCGAGCCCGTGGGGCCGGTCACCAGCAGGATGCCATGCGGCTGCTCGAGCACCTTGCGGAACTGCGGCAGGAACGCCTCGGTGAAACCCAGCCGATGGAAATCGAACACCACCGTGTCGCGGTCGAGCAGGCGCATCACCACGCTTTCGCCATGCGCGGTGGGCACGCTGCTGACACGCAGATCGAGCTCCTTGCCCTGCACGCGCAGCATGATGCGGCCGTCCTGCGGCAGGCGGCGTTCGGCGATGTTGAGCCGCGCCATGATCTTGATGCGGCTGATCACCGCGGCGGTAAGATTGACCGGCGGGCTTTCTCCTTCGATCAGCACGCCATCCACGCGGTAACGCACTTTCAGGCGATTCTCGAACGGTTCGATATGGATATCCGAGGCGCGCAGTTCCACCGCCCGCTGGATGACGAGGTTGACCAGCCGGATCACCGGCGCTTCGGAGGCCAGATCGCGCAGGTGTTCGATGTCGTCGACCGCAGCGCCCTCCCCGTCGGCGGTCTCGATGATCGCGCCCATCGCGCTGCGGCCCTGGCCGAACCAGCGCTCGATCAGATCGTCGATCTCCGAGCGCAGGCCCACGTGCAGCCGCACCGGCAGGCCCACCGCCAACTGCACCGCATCGGCCGCATACGGGTCCTGCGGATCGGACAGCCACAGATCGAGCACGCCGTCCTGGAGTACCAGCGGACAGACATGGAATTGTTTGAGGAAACGCAGCGTCAGCGGCAAGCCATCGAGCAGCGTTTCGGGCGGTGCCTCCGGCACAGCCTTGGCATCGAGCAAAGGCAGGCCGAGCACCTCGGCACAGGTCTGTGCATGGTCGCGTTCGGAGACCAGCCCCAGCCGCACCAGCAGACCGAGCAGGCTGCCGCCGGACTCACGGTGCAGCGGACGCGCGCGGGCCAGGTCGCTGTCCTTGAGCCGACCTTTCTCCAGCAATACCCCGACGATGCGGGATTCTGCGGTGGCTTCTGCAGTGGGATCCTGGGCAACCGCGTTCAAGAACATTCTCCTGGCAACCGCTGCGACTTTAGCAGTTCACTGCGATCGTACGCGGGATTGCACGCGGTCCAGATGTAAAAACGGGAGCCCGTCACATGACGGACTCCCGTTGGGGTTTTACCGGTCTTACTGGTTGGCGAGGATGCTCACACCGCTGAACGCGGACTCACCGACCACCTTGATGTAATACGTGCCGGCCACCGGTGCAGTGAAGCGCACCGTTTCACTATTGCCCGGACGCGTGGACTTGGCATCGAACGCCGTCGCGGTCGGCTCCTTGCCCTGGCTCACATACACCGACACATTGCCGCTGCCACCGTAGGTGAGCAGGCTCAACACCTTGCCGGCCTGCGCCTCGAAGCTGTACAGCACTTCGCTGCCACCGGCGCCGCTCAGGCCGCCCACGGCCACTTTGTTGGTCAGCGGCGTGGCCACCGGGCCGCAGTTCTCGGTGCACTCTTCTTCCAGCGCCTTGTCCAGGGCGGCCTTGGCATCGACGATGCCGGTGCCGATCGGGGTGGCGGTCGGGATGGTGACCGGGAAGGCCCGTGCGGTCTGCTTGAGCAGGGCTTCCAGCGCTGCCGGGGTGAGTGGATCCTTGCCGGCCGCCGCGACCGCGCCCTGCACCAGCGCTGCCACCGCCGCGACATGCGGGGAGGCCATCGAGGTGCCGGCCATGCCCATGTAGCTGTAGGCGCCGGAGGTCGGCGTGGTCAGGCCGTTGTAACCGGACTGCCACACGTAGCCGCCCGGATTGCCGTCCACGCTGCCACCGCCGCCCGGGCCGGACAGGTCCACCACGGTGCCGAAGTTGGAGTAGTAGGCGATCCCACCGGTGATGCGGGTGGCGCCGACCGCCACCACGTTGGCGCAGCTGGCCGGCCGGAAATTGGACGCGTTGGAAGCCGAGTTGCCGGCGGCGACCACCACGGTGGTGCCGCGCGACACGGCACCATTGATCGCATCCTGGTACAGCGCATCACACGCGCCGCCGCCGCCCAGGCTCATGTTGATGACTTCGGCCGGATTGGCGTTGGCCGGGATGCCGGCCACCGTGCCACCGGAGGCCCAGGTGATCGCATCGGCGATGTCGGACAGGTAGCCACCGCACTTGCCCAGGACGCGGACCGGCAGCACGCGCGCCTTGTACGCAACGCCAGCCATGCCCACACCGTTGTTGGTCGACTCGGCGATCGTGCCTGCGACGTGGGTGCCGTGCCAGGAGCTGTCATCGGCCAGCGAGCCGGCATAGCACTCGTTGTCGTTCTCGACCCAATCACCGTAATCCAGCGCACCCGGCACGCGCTCGTCGGTCGGACGGCGCGAGGTTTCCGCATCGCTGATGAAGTCGTAACCGGCCAGCAGATTGCCGGAGAAGTCCGGATGCTGCGGCAGGATGCCGGTATCGAGCACCGCCACCACCACGCCTTCGCCCTGGGCGATGTCCCACGCCGCCGGCGCATTGATGCCGCCGGTGGCGCTGTTCAGATGCCACTGGTACTGCGCGTAGTACGGATCGTTCGGCACGAGCTGCGGGGTCGCGTCGCGCGGGCGCACATCGGTGCGCTGCAGCTTCACGTCCACTTCGGCGTACTGCACCGAGGGATCGGCCTTGATCTCGGCCAGCACCTTCTGCAGTTCGGCCGGGCTCAAGCGGCCCTGCAGGCGGATCAGATCGGCCCCGACACCGAGCTTGCGCACGATCTGCGGGTTCACGGCACTGGCACGGCCGGCGGCGGAGCCACCGACACTGGCGCGGGCGACCGCCGACTGCACGGCCGTCAGCTTGGCCGAACGATCCGTGGCCGCAGCGGTGCCGGCGCGGTACTTGACGATGATGCGCTCTGCGCCTTGGGCGGCAGCCGGCTGGCGCACCGGCTCCTTGGCCGGCAGGCCCGCTGCATAGGCGCTGGCGCCTGCGGACAACGACAGCACGGCGGCTGCCAGCACATTGATGCGAAGGTTCTGCTTACTGGTCACGTTGACGTCCTCTTCAAGGTCATGGATCAAACGACTGTTCAGGCCAACACTCCATGCGAGCTCCCTGGCCGGCCCTGGCCAGGGTTCCCGTGACCCGCCCCCTCAGGCCTTGCATTGCGTTGCAGCGGGGCCGCGCACGGCCCCGCGTTGGAACGGCTTACCAGCCAAAGCCGGCGCCCACGCCGACCGAGCTGTCATCACTGCTGAAGGCACCGCCCAGGGTCACCGTGGCGCGCTCGCTGAGGGCGCGCTGGTAGCCCAGCGAGAGCGCCGATTCGCCGCCCTGGAAGCCGACGCCGACACCGACGCGGTTCTGGGTACGCACACCGGCGGCACTGGTGGCCATGTTGAGCATGGCCGCGCTCATCGCGCCCTGGCGATCAATGCGACGGTCCTGGTGACGCAGGCGCTGATCGATCTCGCCCTTGTAGATGTCGAAGCTGTCGGCCATCGAGGTGAAGCGCTGGTCGGTGTAGCTGTTGGCGGTCGCGATGCCGCCATCCAGCTGGCCCTTGTTGACCGCATCGGTGGCCTGCGTACCGGCGGCGACGTTGGCGACCTGCCGCTCGTTGCCGGCACTGCCGACCGAGACCGTGTCGGCGCGGTCGGCGACCGAGCCCTGGCCCAGCGCGACCGAGTTGGCGGCTGACGCGGTGGCGCCCTGGCCGATCGCTGTGGCCGATGCGCCGCTGGCTACCGCACCGTCCCCCATCACCACCGCATTGACGGCGGCAGGTGCGGCAGTCGGCACGTTGATCGGCTGACTGCTGCCGACATTCGCAGCGGTCGGCGCCCCTTGCACGCTGGCGACGGCGGTGTCGCTGGCGGCAGTGACGACGCTGGCCTCCGGCGCAGCGCCGGTGTCCGGCTCTGCGCTGGTGTCCGCTGCCACCCTGGCGGTCGACAGCGACGCCGTGCGTGCACGCGCACTGCTGCTGCCGCCAGCAACCCGCTGATCGAGATCGCTGACCTTGCGGTCCAGCGCGCCAAGTGCATCGCCGACATTGCTGTACGTCGCGCCCTGGATTACATAGTTCGGCGCGACAAACACGCCCTGCATGCCGACGCTGGCACCGCCACCGAGGAAGGTGGCGACATCGGTGAGCGATTGGAACAACTGCCCACCGTTGATGGCCTGGCGGCTGCCGGACGCGATCGAGCCGCTGCCGACGTTGTCCAGCGTGGTGCCCTGCAGACCCGACAGGGTCAGCGTGTCGCGGCTGCTGTCGTCATAGGTCAGCGCATTGGCGGTGACGTTCTCGACCGAGCCGATGCGAGTGTCGATGTCGCCCACCTGGGTTTCCACCGCGCCGACCCGCTGGTTGGTGGTGTTGAGCTGGCCGCCGGTTACGGCATCCGTGCTGCCCGCGGCGATGCGACCGGCACCGACATTGACGATGCGGCGCGTGGCCGGGCCGTCCGTGCCGTTGCCGCCACCGACCGACACCACATTGGCTTCCACCGCGCGCGAACCGGCACCCAGCGCCACCGCGTTGGCACCGGAGACACCTGCCGCCGAACCGATCGCGATGCTGTTGGCCCCGTTGCTGGCGAACGCACCGTTGCCGATCGCCACACCGTTGGTCGCATTGGTCGATGCCTGGCGGCCCAGCACGGTGCTGTTGGCACCGCGTGCCGAGGCATCGGCACCGACCGCCGTGGCCCCGGTCGCCGAGGCGACGGCCGCGGTCCCCAGCGCACTGCTGCGTGTCGCACTGGCGGTGGCACCGGAGCCGGCGGCAAGTGCGTCACTGCCGCTGGCCGTGGCGACACCGCTGCCGCTGGCCTGGAAGTGCTTGCCGACCGCATCGGCAGTGGCAGCGACCGAATCGAGCTGCGACTTGGTCACCGCGTCACTGCCATTGACCGCGTCACCGACATTGGTGATGCGGCGCGTGGCCGGGGCGGTGGTGCCGTTGCCGCCGCCGACCGAGACCACATTGGCCTCGCTGGTGCGGGCACCGGCGCCGAGCGCAACGCTGCCTGCGCCACTGGCCGACGAACTGGTACCGACCGCCGTGGCGTTCAGGCCGCTGTAGGCGTAGCTGTCCTGGCCGATGGCCGTCGCGCCCTGCGAGGTTGCCCACGCCAACTGCCCTACCGCGGTGGTGCGTGCGGCGGTGGCCCAGGCGTTGGAACCGGCCGCGACGCTGTTGTCGCCACTGGCCTGCGATGCGTAGCCGATCGCATTGGCGTAGCTGCCCGACGCGGCACTGCCCCAGCCCAGTGCGGAGGCGTAATCACCACTGGCCTCGGCCCCGTAGCCCAGCGCCGTGGTGCGGACGCCACTGGCCGCGCTGAAGGTACCGACGGCGGTGCTGTAGTCACTGCCAGCCTCGGCGCTGTAGCCGAAGGCCGAGGACTGCAATCCTGCGGCAGTCGCGCCGGCGCCGGTGGCGGTGCTGAAGCTGCCCTCGGCCTGTGCGCCGGCGCCCAGTGCCGTCGCACCCACACCACTGGCGCTGGTGGCCTGGTCGAGCAGCACGTTGCCGTTCTCATCCTCGTAGTACAGCGCCCCGCCGATCGCGGTGGCCGAATCCGCCGTGGCCGAAGCGTTGAAGCCCGATGCCGAGGCATTGCGACCGGAGGCAAGCGAACCGCTGCCATAGGCCGAGGCCCCGGTGCCGAACGCGTTGGCGGCCTCACCCGCGGCGGTGGCATACGCACCGTCGACATAGCTGCCGACGTCGTCGCCGTTACCGCTGCCCGACGCCTGGAAGAAGCGGCTGGTGGTTTCGGCGACATCGGCGACTGCATTGAGCTGATCGACATTGACCGCGTCGGTGCCTTCCGTACCCGCGGCGACGTTGGTGATCTGGCGTTGTGCGGTGGCCGTGCCGACGGAGACGGAATTGTCACGGTCGGCGACGGACCCGGCACCCAGTGCCACGCTGTTCACGCCTTCTGCGCTGGCGCTGGCGCCCAACGCGGTGGCACTGCCTGCATCGGCCCACGAGGTCCAGCCGATCGCGGTGGCGTAGTCATCGGTCGCCCAGGCGCCTGCACCGAAGGCCGATGCCCCCGTACCCGAGGCGCGCGACGGCAGCAGACCGAAGAAGGTCGTGCCACCGATCGCCACGCTCTCATCGCCGGTGGCTTCGGAGTACTCGCCGACCGCCACCGCACCCGAACCGGACGCAGTCGAGGCCGCACCGACCGCTACGGCGTAGGCATTGGAGGCCACCGCACCATAGCCCAGCGCCGACGAGAGCTGGCCGGTTGCTTCGCTGTAGCTGCCGAAGGCCGAGGCACCGGCTTCGGACGCGCTGGCGCGGAAGCCATTGGCGGTCGCCTGCTGGCCCTCTGCGGTGGCCTGGCTGCCGGTGGCCGTGGCGTAGGCGCCCGCGGCCTGCGCGCCTGCACCCGTGGCAGTGGCGCCGATATCGCTGGCGCTGGCGCCGTTACCGATGGCGACGCTGTCTTCGCCGGTGGCCTGCGCGTCGCTACCCAGTGCTGCGGCACCTTCGGCGCTTGCCAATGCGTTGAAGCCGACCGCGGTGGCATTGTCGGCGATGGCGGTGGCGCCACTGCCGAGCGCGCTGGCGCCATCGCCGATGGCGTTGGCGGCCTCACCGGCAGCCAGCGCGTTGTCGCCTTCTACATACGCACCGGCATCACTGTCTGCGCTGCCGCTGGCCTGGAAGTACTTGCTGGTGGCCTCGGCGGTGGCCGCCACCTCCTTCAGCTGCGCGACGTTGACCGCATCGGTGTCGTCAGTACCGGCACCGACGTTGGTGATCTGCCGGTCGATGGCCTGATGCACCACGCCCGCCGCATCGGTCCAGGCCTGTGCGGCGCCCACCGACACCGCATTGGCACGATCGGCCAGCGAACCGGCGCCGAGCGCGACGCTGTTGTCGGCGTCCTTGGTGGTCCAGGAGTTGCTGCCGACCACGGTGGAATTCACCGCCTGCGCGTAGCTGTTGTAGCCCACCACGGTGGCACCATCTTCGGTCGCCCAGGCTTCACTGCCAATGGCAGTGGTCTGGATGCCCTGGGTCGCGCTGCCGGCATCCGCACCGGCCAGCGCATTGAAGCCCACGGCCACGCCATCCTCGGCGGTGGCGGCGTTGTTGCCCACGGCCACGCCGTACAACCCGGCGTTGGCCTGCACGCCAAAGGCGGCGCCAGCGATATCCGCACGCGTACCCTGACCCACGGCGGTGGCAACATCGGCGGCCTGCGTATTGCTGCCCAGTGCGGTACCGAAGAAGCCCGCGTTGGCGTTGGCACCGAACGCACTGGCCTGCCAGCCGTCCGCCGTGGCGAAGTTGCCGATCGCGGTGGACTCGCGCCCCAGCGCCCAGGCGCCATACCCCACCGCCGTGGCGGCCAGACCGCTGGCCTCGGCGCCAGCACCGACCGCGACGGCACCAAAGCCCTGCGACAGCGAGCCGCCGCCGATGGCGACCGACGCCGCACCGGACGCCGCACTCAGATCGCCGATCGCCACCGCGCCAGCGGCGCTGCTGTTGGCATTGCTGCCGATCGCCACGGCGTTGTCTGCGGTGACCGTGGCATTGAAGCCCAGTGCCGTGGATTCGTTGGCGATCACGGTGCTGCCACCGCCAAGCGCGGTGGCACCGTTGCCGATGGCGTTGGCGGCCTCACCGGCGGCCAGCGCGTTGTCACCTTCCACATAGGCACCGGCATCGCTGTCGGCGCTGCCACTGGCCTGGAAATACTTGCTGGTCGTCGCCGCCGCATCGGCTACTGCATTCAACTGGTTCACGTTCACCGCATCGGTGCCGTCCGTACCGGCAGCGACGTTGGTGATCTGGCGCTGCGCATCGGCACTGCCCACCGAGACGCTGTCGTCGCGGTCGGCGATCGAGTCGGCACCCAGCGCCACGCTGTTGGCGCCACTGGAAGTCGCTGCGTTGCCGAGTGCGGTGCTGTTCACGCCCGACGACCACGCCCCACCACCGACGGCCGTGGAGTAGTTGCCCGAGGCTTCGGTGGGCAGCAGGCCGAACAGCGCGCCACCGACGGCCACGCTGTTGGTGCCGCTGGCCAGGCTGCCCTGGCCGGTCGCGGTGCTGTACGCGCCGGAGGCTTCGGCATCGCCACCGAGTGCGACGCTGTTGGAGCCGGTCGCCTGCGCGAAGCTGCCCAACGCTGTCGCGTTGAAGGCGGAGGCCACCGCGTAACCGCCGATCGCGGTGGTGTAATTGGCAGTCGCTTCGGAAGCGAACCCGTACCCCGCGGAGAGCGTGCCGCTGACCACGCTTTCCGCGCCGACGGCCGTCGCACCCTCACCGCTGGCGCTGCTGAAGTAGCCCAGGGCCACCGACTCCTCACCGGCCGCGTCGGACAGTGCACCACCGGCCAGGCTGCCGGCGCCGGAGGCGACGCTGGCCGCACCCGTCGCGGTGCTCTGCTCGCCGGAAGCCAGACTCTCTGCACCAGTCGCCGTCGCGTACTCGGCGGTCGCCTGTGCGTTGGCGCCCGTTGCGCTTGCATTGGCAGCGCTGGCGACGGCGTTGAAGCCGACGGCACTGGCGTTGTCGGCCAAGGCGAAGGCGCCGCTGCCGATCGCCGATGCACCGGTGCCGGCTGCAAAGCTGCTCGAACCGACCGCGGTGGCGTAGTCGCCATCGGTCGCCGCGTTTGCACCGGCGGCCACACTCTCCTCGCCACCTGCGACGGCAACACCGTCACCGCTGGCCTGGAACCGGTCCGTCGCGGCGGTCAGCTGATCCAGATTGACGGCATCGCTGCCCTCGGTACCGGCGGCAACCTGGGTGATCTGGCGCTGCCGGCCATCGTTGCCGACCGAGACGGTGTAGGCACGGTCGGCGACCGAACCCGCGCCGAGCGCCACGGTATTGGATGCGCTGGCATTGCTGCCCACACCGATACCGATCGCGCTTTCCCCGCCGGCGACCACGTTGGTGCCGATGGCGATGCTGTTGATGCTGTTGCCCAAGGCCTGGAAGCCGACGGCGACGCTGTTGTCGCCGTAGCCGAAGGCACCGCGGCCAAGCGCGGTGGAACTGCTGCCGCGTGCCCAGCTGTTGTAGCCGATCGAGGTGGACCCGGTACCGCTTGCCCACGCCGACTGACCCACTGCCGTGGCGTTGGCTTCGGTGGCCCACGCACTGGAACCGAAGGCGGTGGCGCCATCGGCAGTGGCCCACGCGTACGCGCCGGTTGCCGTGGTTTCTTCACCGCTGGCGAAGGCGTTGTCGCCCTGCGCCACACTGTAATCGCCGGTGGCGCGTGCCTTGTAGCCACTGGCCAGGCTGTTGCTGCCAGTGGCCTGTGCGCCGCTACCGAACGCATTGCTGGTGGTGCCGGTAGCCTGTGCACCGGCACCGACCGCCACGCTGTCCGGCGCCGCGGTGGCACCGATCAGGATCGCATTGCCCTGGTCATCCACCAGCGGCTGGTTGTACTCGTCATACGCCTGGCCCAGGCCACCAATGGCCACGCTGCCGTTGCCGGTAGCGCTGCTGTTGCGGCCCAGCGCGACGGTGTCATCGCCGACCGCGGTCGCACCACCGCCGACCGCCGTTGCCCCGGCCCCCAGCGCATTGCTGGCTTCACCGGCCGCCAGCGCATCCTCGCCATCGGCGAATGCACCGACCGCACCGCTGGCCGCACCGTTCGCCTTGAACTGCGCCGAGGTTGCCGAGGCCGAGGTCGCAACCGCATCAAGCTGCGCCTTGTTGACCGCATCCGTGGCTTCGGTACCGGCCGCGACGCTGGTGATCTGACGTTCGTTGCCGACGTCACCTACCGAGACCGTGTTGTCCCGGGTGGCGGTGGAGTTGGCGCCGAGGGCGACGCTGTTCGCGCCGCGCGCAGTGCTGTAGAAGCCCACCGCCGTGCTCAGTTCACCGCTGGCCCAGGTCTCTGCGCCGAGTGCGGTGGCGCCCTCGCCCGGAGCGTAGGCAAAGTAGCCCACGGCCGTCGCTTCGGTGCCCGAGGCTTCGCTCAACGTACCGTTGGCCACGGCGTAATCGCCGCTGGCGATCGCACCGGCCCCCACCGCGGTGGCGGCTTCGCCACTGGCCTGGGTCTGCACGAAGAAGCCCAGGCCCGGCAGCAGATCCGCCGGCCCCCCGATGGCGGTACTGCTGTTGCCGGTCGCCACGCTCTGCGTACCGACCGCCGTGGAATAGTCGCCGGTGGCATTGGCCACCGCGCCGAACGCCGAGGCCTGTGCACCGGCGGCGTAAGCGCCCACACCATACGAGGACGATGCGAAGCCTGCGGCTTCCGCACTCGCGCCGACTGCGGTGCCGCCCACGCCAGCGCTGGTTGCGCCGGTATCGACCGGCACCCCGCCATTGGTGATCAGCGGGTTGCCGTCGGCATCCACCGCCGCCCCACCCACGGCCACGCTGCCCGGGCCATTGGCCTGCGCGTTGGTGCCGAAGGCTGCACTGTTCTGACCGGTGGCGCTGGCGTTGTAGCCGACGGCCGTCGCGTTCTGCGCAGTGACCGTGGCGCCGCTGCCGAGCGCGGTCGCGCCGTCGGCCAGCGCGTTGGATGCTTCACCGATCGCGGTCGCGTTGTCGCCTGCCGCAAGCGCACCGGCATCGCTGTCGCTGCTGCCGGTGGCCTGGAAGTACTTGTTCGTGTTGGCGGCGACCGCACCGACCTCATCGAGCTGTGCCTTGTTCACCGCATCGCTGTCTTCGGTGCCATCGGCAAGGTTGGTGATCTGGCGACGCAGGCCATTGTCCGCATTGCCGACCGACACCGTGTCGACCCGATCGGCGTACGAGCCGGCACCGAGTGCCACGCTACCCACCGCAACCGCCGCCGAATTCGCGCCGAGCGTCGCGCTGAAATCCGCGACCGCGACGCTGAACGCCCCCACCGCCACCGAGGCTTCGCCTGCGCTGGCCGCACCGCGGCCGAGCGAGGTGCTGCCCGGCCCGATGGCCAGTGCGCCGCCACCGATCGCGGTCGCACCGTCGGCGCTGGCTTCGGCCAGGCCACCGATCGCCGTTGCTGCGCCGTTCTCGCTGGCGGCCACCGCCGATGCACCCAGGGCGACATCACCCAGACCAAACGCTGCGGCGCTCTGGCCGAGCGCGATGCTGGCATCACCGAAAGCCATGCTGCCCTGCCCGAACGAGCTCGCCCCGAGGCCGACGGCCAAGGCCTCGCCGCCCACTGCGGTGGTCGCATTGCCGATGGCCTGGCTGCCGCGGCCCAGTGCCGTTGCGCCGTCGCCATCGGCGTTGGCACTGGCCCCAGCGGCCAGTGCACCCTCGCCATCGATCTTCGCCGCGTCGCTGTCGTTGCCGTCACCATCGGCCTTGAAATAGCGGGTCGCGCCTTCGGCAGCGACCGCAACCTTGTCCAGCTGCGCCTTGTTCACCGCGTCCGTTGCCGTGGTCCCTGCGGCCACGTTGGTGACCTGCCGTTCCTTGCCTGCGTCACCCACCGAAACCGTGTTGGCACGGTTGGTCTTCGAGCCGGCGCCGAGCGCCACGCTGTTCGCCCCGGAGGCGGTGCTGTTGCTGCCGATCGCGACCGCATTCGTGCCCGATGCCGTGGCGTTGCCATCGACCACGCAGCTGTCGACGATGCCGCTGTTGAGCACCAGGCAGTTCGCATTCCCACCCACTTCCACCGACTGCGCGTGCGCTGTCAGCGTGGCGCCTGCCGTGCCCAATCCGAGCGTCAACGCGATGGCGGCCGAGAGCAGTGCGGTGTTGCGTCCGCCAGAGGTTCGGCGTTGATCGATGACGACACCCGAGGACTGGCTGCTGGCCAATTCCGAGGCGACGACCATCTGCCCCAGTGCTTTGTTCCAGACCTTGCGATAAATCCGATTCATCGATGCGGCTCCTGATTAGGCTGGTTTTAGGCAAAGCGACGCCAACGCCGGACCGCGTGGTCCAACGTCCCCTGGGGGCGTTTTTCGCTTGATTTACTGCGTTGTGCGCAATGGCTGGCAGATACCTACAGCGTGCTCGCCATCCATGCGGTTACTGTGGAACTGAACGCTGTCGAAATGAGGATGCAGTGTTAACGTACAGTTTCAATAACGTCAAGACTTTGACGTTGATTTTCATATGACCGTGTCACGCGTCACAAAAACGCCGCGTTATTGCGCATTTTTGTTAGCTGCATGTGAGCAAACGATATAACGGATTTTCACGCTGTAACGCCGTGTAACTCATTGCTCCCGATCAGTTTGTGCCCCACACAAAAGAAAACCGCCGGACAGGCCGGCGGTTTCTTCACGCGATTTTCACTGCATCGATTTTGATGCGGTGCGCAGTATCAGCCGCACCATACTCTTGCGTTGCGGAACATCCGCAGCCACGGTGAATCACCGTTCCAGTCATCCGGATGCCAGCTGTGGTTGATCGCACGCGCGGTACGTTCCGGGTGCGGCATCATGATCGTGGTGCGGCCATCGGTGGTGGTCAGGCCGGTGATGCCGTCGGGCGAGCCGTTCGGATTCAGCGGGTACTGGGTGGCCACGTTGCCATCGCCATCGATGTAACGCAGCGACACGCGCGCCGCGGCCTGATCGATTGCATTGGCGAACACCGCCTGGCCTTCGCCATGCGCCACCGCCACCGGCAGGCGCGAGCCGGCCATGCCACGCAGCAGGATCGACGGCGATTCCACCACTTCCAGCAACGCGGTGCGCGCTTCGAACTGCTCGCTGCGGTTGCGGCGGAACTGCGGCCAGTGCTCGGCACCGGGGATGATGTCCTTCAGCTGGCTCATCATCTGGCAGCCGTTGCACACGCCCAAGGCGAAGCTGTCCTCGCGGGCGAAGAATGCGGCGAAGGCATCCCGCAGCGCGCTGCGCTCCAGCACCGAGGTGGCCCAGCCGCGGCCGGCACCGAGCACGTCGCCGTAGCTGAAGCCGCCACAGGCCACCAGACCGGTGAAATCGGACAGTGCGACACGGCCTTCGATCAGGTCGCTCATGTGCACGTCGAACGAACTGAAGCCAGCACGTTCGAAGACGTTCGCCATTTCGATCTGGCCGTTGACGCCCTGCTCGCGCAGCACCGCCACACGCGGACGCGCGCCGGTGTTGATGAAGGGCATCGCCACGTCTTCGCTGATATCGAAGGTCAGCTTGGGCTTCAGGCCCGGCGCGTTGAAGTTGCGCGCGATCGCACGCTCCTGGTCGGCGTTGTCCGGGTTGTCGCGCAGCTTCTGCATGGCGTGGGTGACCGACCACCAGGCATCGAACAGCGCTTCCCAGCGCCACTCGACCAGGCTTTCGCCCTGCAGCGAGACACGCACCACCGGGGCGGTGGTCGGACGCGCGATGCGCTGCGCGCATTCGGTCAGTGCATGACGCTCGACCAGATCTGCAAACGCGGCACGGTCTTCCTTGGCGATCTGCACCACCGCACCCAGCTCTTCATTGAACAGGCTGCGGAACGGATCATCGCCCCAGGCGTCCAGGGTGATATCCAGGCCCAGGCGCGAGGCGAAAGCCATTTCGCACAGCGCGGCAAACGCACCGCCATCGCTGCGGTCGTGGTAGGCCAGCAGCAGGCCGGCCTGGCGCGCATCGCGGATCAGTTCGAAGAAGGCACGCAGGCGCTGTGCATCGTCCAGATCCGGCACGGCACCGGCGAAGGCCGGCAGTGCGGAATGGTCGGCGTGCACCTGGGCCAGGATCGAGCCGCCCAGGCGCTGTTTGCCCGCCCCCAGGCCGATCAGCCACAGTTCGCTGTCGGCGTCACGGTCCAGCAGCGGGGTCAGCTGGCCGGTCGCATCGGCAACCGGCGCGAACGCCGAGATCACCAGCGACACCGGCGACACCGACTTGTGCGCCTGGCCGTCGGCCTGCCACTGCGCCTGCATGGAGAGTGAGTCCTTGCCGACCGGAATGCTCAGGTCCAGCTGCGGGCACAGCTCCATGCCGACCGCACGCACCGCGTCATACAGCAGCGCGTCTTCACCGTGATGGCCAGCCGCGGCCATCCAGTTGGCCGACAGCTTCACCGTTTCCAGTGCATCCACCGGCGCCGCACACAGGTTCGTGATCGCTTCACCGACCGCCATGCGCGCCGACGCGGCCGCGTCCAGCAGGGCCAACGGGGTGCGCTCGCCGATCGCCATGGCTTCACCGGCCACGCTGTCGAAACCGGCCAGGGTGATGGCAACGTTGGCCAGCGGCAGCTGCCACGGGCCGATCATCTGTTCGCGCGCGGTCAGGCCACCGACGCTGCGGTCGCCGATGGTGACCAGGAAGTTCTTCGAGGCCACCGAGGGATGGGCCAGCACGCGCAGACCGGCTTCATGCAGGTCCAGCCCGGCGGTCTTCAGCGCCGGCCAGCGCGGTGCCGCCGGGTGCACGGTGTCGCGATGCATCTTCGGCGCCTTGCCGAACAGCACGTCCATCGGCAGATCGATCGGGGCATCCGCCGGGGTATTGCCCACGGTGGCGCCGTACGCCACGACGAGCCGCTCTTCAGCGGTGGCGACACCAACGGCGGCGAACGGGCAACGTTCGCGCGCGCACAGCGCGGCGAACTCGGCCAGGCGTGCCTGCGGCACACCGAGCACGTAGCGTTCCTGCGATTCGTTGCACCACAACTGCATCGGCGACAGTGACGGGTCATCGGCGGGCACCTTGCCCAGATCGATCACACCGCCCACGCCGGAGTCATGCAGCAGCTCGGGAATCGCGTTGGACAGGCCACCGGCGCCCACGTCATGGAACCAGCGGATCGGGTTGTCCAGACCGAGCGCGACGCAGCGGTCGATCACTTCCTGGCAGCGACGCTCCATTTCCGGGTTGTCGCGCTGCACGCTGGCGAAATCGAGGTCTTCGGCGCTCTCACCGGAGGCCACCGAACTGGCGGCACCGCCGCCGAGACCGATCAGCATCGCCGGGCCACCCAGCACGATCACCGCATCGCCGGGCTGCAGGCGCAGCTTCTCGACCTGGTTCTGGTCGATCGCGCCGAGGCCACCGGCCAGCATGATCGGCTTGTCGTAGGCGCGGGTCAGGCCCTCGCCTTCGGGCAGTTCGAAGCTGCGGAAGTAGCCGAGCAGGTTCGGGCGGCCGAACTCGTTGTTGAACGCAGCGCCGCCGAGCGGACCGTCCAGCATGATGTCCAGCGCCGGGGCCATGCGCGGGTTCAGCGCGCGCGGTGCCTCCCACGGCTGCGGCAGGGTCGGGATGCGCAGGTGCGAGACCGAGAAACCGGTCAGGCCGGCCTTGGGCTTGCCGCCGCGGCCGGTCGCGCCTTCATCGCGGATCTCACCGCCCGCACCGGTGGCCGCACCTGGGAACGGGGCGATCGCGGTCGGGTGGTTGTGTGTTTCCACCTTGATGCAGAACGCCGAATCGACCACGGCCTCGCTGCGGTACTGGCCGGTGGCCGGATCCGGGCGATAGCGCGCGGCCGGGAAGCCGGCCACCACCGCAGCGTTGTCGCTGTAGGCGCTCAACGTGTGCTGCGGGGTCTGCTGGTGGGTGTTCTTGATCATCCGGAACAGCGAGTGCGACTGGTCGGCACCGTCGATGGTCCAGCTGGCATTGAAGATCTTGTGGCGGCAGTGCTCGGAGTTGGCCTGCGCGAACATCATCAGTTCCACGTCCGACGGCTTGCGGCCCAGTTCGCCGAAGCGCTGGCGCAGGTAGTCGATCTCGTCCTGGGCCATGGCCAGGCCGAGGCGGCTGTTGGCTGCCTCCAGATCTTCCAGGGCGATCCGTTCCAGCTCACCACGCGCCGGGGCGCTGAACAGCGCCTGCGCCTGGGCTGTCTCGGCCAGCACGGACTGGGTCATCGGGTCGTGCAGCGCGCGGATCACCGCTTCCTGTGCGGCCGCATCGGCCGGCCAGCCGGCCAGATCGATGCGCAGGCCACGTTCGACCCGGCGGATCGGCTGCCCGGCACCGCGGACCAGCTCGGTGGCCTTGCTCGACCACGGCGACAGCGTGCCCAACCGCGGCACCACGAAGCGCGATACCGCCCCGTCCTCACGCCCGGCCAGCGCCGGCTGGGCTTCCAGGATCCGGCTCAGGATCGCCGGGTCCGGGGCCGCATCGCCCTCGGTCTGGATGAAGTAGACATGCCAGGCACCGGTGATGCGCAGATCGGCGGCCAGGGACTGCAGGCGGGATTCAAGACGTTCGCGGCGGAACGGCGAAAGGGCGGATGCGCCCTCGAGGACCATCATGTCCGGGGAACCGTGGTTGGGAACGGGGCCCACTATTGTACCCAAGTCGGCCGCCCCGGCCCGGCCCGGGGGATCGGCCGGCCTGGGGCCGCGGACGACACCGTTCACACGCGAACCATCGACTGGTTCACGGATTGCATGTCGATTACATGACAACGTTATCACCACCTGGCCCAGCGCCAGGTGCCGTCCGTCCCCCACGTCGTTGCCGGCCTCTCTCACCGGCGCCCGGACCTGCTGCACGCATGCCGCCATCCCGGCGGCATGCGCACACCACCTGATCGGAGACCGACCATGCCAGACCCGATTGCGCGCCGTGCAGTGACATCGTTTTCCTCCCCCGCCCTGCTTCCGCGCCGACGGCGCTGGTTGCTGGCGCTGGCCTTGGCCGCTGCCGCCGGCACGCCCACACTGGTGCAGGCCGCGAACTGTACCGGGGCGCCCGAGTGGAATGGCGCGGCCATCTATCTGGCCGGCCAGACCCTGCAGAAAGGCGGCGTGCTGTACCGCGCCAACCAGGACATCTGGAACGCCCCCCCCGACCACCCGGCCGGTGCGCCCTACTACACCAACCTCGGTGCCTGCGATGGCAGTGGCAGCAACCAGCCGCCCAGCGTCGCGCTGACCTCGCCCGCCGCCGGGGCCAGCTTCACCGCCGGCAGCAGCATCACGGTCAGCGCCAATGCCAGCGATACCGACGGCAGCATCAGCAAGGTGGAGTTCTTCCGCGGCGGTACCTCGCTGGGCATCGACACCAGCGCGCCCTACAGCGTGGTCTGGAGCAATGCCTCGGCCGGCAGCCACACCTTCAAGGCGGTGGCGACCGACAACAACAACGCGGTGACCTCCTCGGCCACCGTCAATGTGACCGTCACCGCGGCCAGCAACGACACATCGCCCCCCAGCGTCCCGGGCGGACTGGCTTCCCCGTCCAGGACCGCCACGACGGTGAACCTGGCCTGGAACGCGGCCACCGACAACAGCGGCGGCAGCGGTGTGGCCGGCTACGACGTGTACCGCAACGGCAGCCTGGTCGGTTCGCCCAGCGCCACCCAGTACACCGATGGCGGCCTTACCGCGAGCACGGCCTATACCTACACGGTGCGGGCACGCGACAACGCCGGCAATGCCTCGGCGCAGAGCGGCTCGATCAGCGTGACCACGGCCGCCGGTGGCGGCGGGGGTAGCACCAAGCGGGTGATCGGCTACTTCACCCAGTGGGGCATCTACGGCCGCAATTACCAGGTCAAGAACATCGACACCAGCGGCTCGGCGGCGAAGCTGACCCACATCAATTACGCCTTCGGCAACGTGCGCAACAACCGCTGCGAAGTGGGCGTGACCCAGGCCTCCGATTCGAACACCGGCGTGGGCGGCGATGCCTACGCCGATTACGGCAAGTCCTTCGCTGCCGGCGATAGCGTCAGCGGCACGGGCGACACCTGGGACCAGCCACTGCGGGGCAACTGGAACCAGCTCAAGCAGCTCAAAGCCAAACACCCGAACGTGAAAGTGCTGATCTCGCTGGGCGGCTGGACCTGGTCGCGCGGCTTCTCCAGCGCGGCGCAGCCGGCCAACCGGCAGGCGTTCGTGGCCTCGTGCATCGATGCCTACATCAAAGGCAACCTGCCGGTGGCCGACGGTGCGGGCGGTGCGGGTGCGGCGCTGGGCGTGTTCGACGGCATCGACATCGACTGGGAGTATCCGGTGGCCTGCGGGCTGAGCTGCGGGACGCCGGCCGACAACGCCAACTTCACCGCGCTGCTGGCCGAATTCCGCCGCCAGCTGGATGCAGTGCGGCCCGGCCTGCTGCTGACGGTGGCCGTCGGTGCCGGCGTGGACAAGGTGCGCGTGACCGATCCGGCCAGCTACCACCCGTACCTGGATTTCATCAACGTGATGACCTACGACTTCCACGGCGCGTGGGATCCGCAGACCAACCATCACTCGGCCCTGTTCGATTCACCGGCTGATCCCTCCACCGGCGACCAGAAGCTCTACAACAGCAACGATGCGATGGAAGCCTTCCTCAGCCGCGGGGTGCCGGCCAGCAAGTTGAACCTGGGCATCGGCTACTACGGGCGTGGCTGGACTGGCGTGGCCAGCGGCAACAACGGGCTCTACAAGAGCGCCAGCGGCGCGGCACCGGGCACCTACGAAGCCGGTATCGAAGATTGGAAGGTGCTCAAGAACCTCAACTGGCCGGTGTACACCGACAACATCGCCAAGGCCACGTGGATCTCCAACGGCACCACGTTCTGGAGTCTGGATACGCCGGCCATGGTCACCGAGAAGATGGGCTATGTGAAAGCACAGGGCCTGGGCGGCGCATTCTTCTGGGAGTTCAGCGGCGATGATGCGCAGGGCACCCTGACCAAGGCGATCAGTGACGGCTTGAAGTGACACCGTCGCGCGGGACGCTGCCTCGCTGATCGAGCAGGCCGCTCCTCCGCTGACAGAAAAACGCCCCGGCCTGGCCGGGGCGTTCTGTTTTCAGCGGCTGCCGCCTGCCGAGACGCGCTCCAGCGCAGCCTTGAGCTGCGCCGGCGGCAGGTAGCCACCGAGCTGGGTGCCGTCGGCGGCGAAGATGGCCGGGGTGCCGTTGACGCCCATCTGCTGGCCGAGCTTGTACTGCATGGCCACCGGGTTGGTGCAGTTCTTCGGGGTGACGGCCTTGCCGGTCTTGGCGGCGGTCAGGGCCTGCTTGCGATCGGCCGCGCACCAGACCGAGATCATGTCGGTGTAGTCCTGACTGCCCAGACCCATGCGCGGGAACGCCAGATATTCCACGGTGATGCCGTTGCGGTTGAGCTCGGCGATGTCCTGGTGCAGCTTGCGGCAGTAGCCGCACTCGATGTCGGTGAAGACGCTGACGGTGTACTTGGCATTCGGCGCGGCGAACACGATGCGCTCGGTGTGCGGCACGCCATCGAGCAGCTTGCGGCGGTAGCTGAGCAGGCCCTGGCTGCTGACCGGCGCCTTGTTCTGGATGTCGTACGGCTGGGACTGCATCAGGTAGCGGCCGTCATCGGAGACATACAGCACCTGGCCACCGACCAGCACCTCGCGGAAACCGGCAAACGGCGCGGCCCCGATGAAATCAGGCTTGAAGGTGGGGTCCAGCTGCTGCAGCGCGGTACGCACGCGCTGGTCAGCATCACCGGCAGCGGCCGGGGTGGCGGCAGTGGTCTTGGCCGCCGGAGCGGACGGTTGCTGCGCGCAGGCAGACAGGCTGAGCGCGCCGAAGAGCGCCGCAATGGCAACACGGAGCATCGAGCATTCCGGTGTAAGGAGTCAGGCTGGATTCTCGCACAGCTGCCTGCTCACACAGCTGGACCGCAGTGGAACGGTGATGCGCGGCCGGGGTTGGCACCCTCTCAGCCGCGCGGGTGGTGCTTGGCGTGCAGCTTCTGCAGGTGCTCGCGCGCCACCAGCGTGTAGATCTGGGTGGTGGACAGCGAACTGTGGCCGAGCAGCATCTGCAGGGCGCGCAGATCCGCGCCCCGGTTGAGCAGGTGCGTGGCAAAGCTGTGGCGCAGGCCGTGAGGACTGATCCGGGCGGGGTCGATCCCGGCCAGCACCGCGTACGTCTTCACCAGCCCCCAGAACTGCTGGCGGCTGAGCGGGTGCAGCGAGGGCGTCAGGAACATCGGCACGGCGCCATCCTGCGGCGTCGGCACGTTGCGCTTGCCCGTGAGCTGCGGGCGCGATTCAGCCAGGTAGCGCTCAAGCCAGTGCTGGGATTCTTCCCCCAGCGGAACCAGCCGTTCCTTGCTGCCCTTGCCGGTCACGCGCAGCACACCTTGGCGCAGGTTCACGGCATTGGCCGGCAGGTTGACCAGTTCGCTGACGCGCAGGCCGGCGGCATACATCAGTTCCAGCATGGCGCGGTCGCGCAGCCCGAGCGGCGTCTCGATATCGGGGCTGGCCAACAGCGCATCGATCTGGCTTTCGGCCAGCGCCTTGGGCAGCAGCCGCGGCAGCTTGGGCGGATCCAGCAACGCGCTGGGGTCATCGCCGCGCTCGCCGCGGCGAACCGCATCGGCGAAGAAGGCCCGCAGCGCGGACAGCAGGCGGGCATTGCTGCGCGGCGACCAGCCATGGCGGGAGCGCCAGGCGAGGTAGTCGAACAGCCCGGCGCGATCGAGGCCAGCCAGCCCGCCGGCGGCGCCATCACGCCAGCGCGCGAGCCCTTCGAGATCGCGCCGGTAACTGTCCAGGCTGGCACGCGCGAGGCCGTGCTCGGCCCAGGCGGTGTCGAGGAAACGCTGGATGCGGACGTTGTCATCCTCGCGCAGCTCGGGCAGGTGCTGGATGAGCTGGCGACGCAGGGCGGGGGTGGTGGCATCGGACATGCGGACAGCATACGGAGCAGACCGTGCGTGGGCCATCGAACGCGGGCGGCGGGCCGGGTATGCTCCGGGTCATGACCGATACCGCGCTGTCGCCCCCCCCTGCTGATCGCCCTGCATCGTTGCTGCTGTGGCGGTGGTTGTCGCTGTTGTATGACGTCTTCCCGGCGCTGGCGCTGTGGATGCTGCTCGGTGCGGTGTTCGTGGCGGTCTACACGTTGAGCGGTCATGCGGAGCGCGAGAACATCGCGCCGTTCAGTGCGTGGCAGTGGGCGTTGTGGGCCTGCTGCTGGGTCGTGACGGGCCTGTACGCGACGATGAGTTGGCGCCGCGGCGGGCAGACGCTGGGGATGCGCCCGTGGCGGTTGCGGGTGGTGTCGCTGGACGGCACGGTGCCGACGCGCGGGCAGTTGTGGCGGCGCTATGCGGTGGGGTCGCTGTCGGTGTTGGCGGCCGGCCTGGGGTTCTGGTGGGCGCTGCTGGATCGGCAGCGGTTGACCTGGCATGACCGGGCCAGCGGAACGCGGGTTGTCCGGCTGCCGAAGCTCTGACGTGCTGACGCACTGACGCAACGACGCTCTAAAGCTCTGACGCTCTGACGCCTTACAGACAACGCGAAAAGCAGCGTTTCCACTCTCTCTGCGTTTGCGGAGAGGCGCACCCCATTTCTGGGCCCGCCGCAAGTCCCGCTCCGCGGCCCGGCCCAGCCGCTGGCGGCTGTGCGTTCGGTCGGATGCGAGGCAGTGCCTCGCAAGCCATCCGCCCTCACCCATGTAGCTCGTAGTGCGCCATCCATGGCGCACCACGGTCCTGAAATGGGCTGCGCCTCTCCGCATTGACAGATTGCGAAGTGCGGTGGGTGAAAGCGGATTTTTTGCTTGGCTGACGTTTCGCACTGAATACCGGCTCTCGCGATCGAGACACCTTCAGGAGCGCAACCTCCATCGCGCAGTCGAACCTTCGCTCAATCGATCAATCCCTTAGTCGATCAACTGCTCAGTCGCTTAGTCGCTCAGTCGCTCAGTCGCTCAGTCGCTCAGTCGCTCAGTCGCTCAGTCGCTCAGTCGCTCAGTCGCCAAGATTGAACACGAACACCGGCACTTCTCCAATCCATCAGAACGGGCGAAGCCCGGCTGCTCTCCCCTCCCCCACCAGCACACTGTCGGAGGCGCGGCGGGATTGCCAGGCCGGGACCGTGGGGGGGGCGGGGGGGGCGCGCCCGCCCCCCCCCCGGGGGGCGTTGGGGGGGCGCCCGGCGG